>JASLRP010000461.1 GCA_030743915.1 SAR202 cluster bacterium
CGGGGTTGGCGTCCATCATGTCTGCCAGATCGTGGACGGTGATCGTCGCCGGGATGTCGAGAGGAGTCAGCCCCTGCATTTGTATGGCGGCGGCGATCTCCTCGCGAGTGTGTTCTTTGGTTCTACTTGTCATATGGGCCATCCACCTCGAAAATATGAGACTTGATTAATTCTGGTTGACGATTCTTCAGTTCGAGATTTCCACCGATTGTGTTATGGAATCGCTCAACTCGTTCCAATTGTTGTCACTTAACTTTACGCGCAGAACATGCTCAACTCGGCCACGGTGAAGGCCCTCAGGTCCGCAGGATCCGTTGCGGCAAACGTAGGCGCCCCGACCATTGGCGCGCCCCGAAGAATCGACGATGATTCCATCGGAAGGCGTGGCCGCGATTCTCAAAAGCTCTCGTTTGGCGGTCTTCTTGCCGCACGAAACGCATGTCCTCATTGGGACGTGTTTTTGTTTTGCCAACTTCATGTTTCCCTATTCAAAAGTAGGCGGATTCTGCGTCTCGGGTGCGGCTGTCGCCACTTACCTCCGGCGGCGTCGGGCGTTAGACCGGCGCTTGCGCGGCGGCGCGGCGGGATCGTCCGTGGTGGGCGGTCCACTCCGTCGAGCGCGCCGTGCGGTGACACCGCCTCGCAGTCCCTGGATATCCTCAGCGAATCTGATTACGCCAGGATCGTCCGCTTGGCGAATTTGCGGGACGCTCCAGACATCTTCTGGTATGTCCCGAATCGACGGCTGATCCACCGCGGCTATCGCGGGCTCGGGTTCTGGGTCTGGCGCTGTTGCAGCTTCCAGAGCCTCCAAATCGAACGGATCGTCAGAATCCAGCAACCTTTCGAGATCGTCCTGCGGCTCTACTTCGGCAGCCACCTGAATTACCTCAGGCTCGGCAGGTTCAGTCTCAACCGGTTGAGGAATGTCAGCGACAGCCTCAACCAGAACAGGCTCGGGTTCAACAGTCTCAACCGGCGCTGGAACCTCAGCGGGCGTTTCGATGATTGCTGGTTCAGCGACAACAGGCTCTGCGACGGCAGGTTCTGTGGTGGCCGCGATTTCGATAGGCTCTTCAACCACCACCGGAGCTTCCACGACCTCTGGTGGAACTTCGACAACTGCTGGCGCAGCCTCGGCTGCGATCCTTGCGGCTTCGGCTGCCTCTGCCGCAGCGATAGCGGCCGCTTCAGCCTGGATGCGGGCGCGCTCCTCTGCGTAAGCTTCGGCCTCGGTCGCGCTCTTGATGTCAACATTCCAGCCGGTGAGTTTGGCCGCTAGCCGGGCGTTCTGGCCCTCTTTGCCGATGGCTAACGATAGCTGGCGGTCGGGGACCACCGCTATGGCTGCCTGGGTGGTTGGGTCCAGTTCTACACGCATGACCTGGGCTGGGTTCAGCGAGTTGGCGATGAACCGGCCCACGTCTTTGTTCCACTCCAGGACGTCGATTTTCTCGCCCTGAAGCTCGTTTACGATATTTTGAATTCGGACGCCGCGAAGCCCGACGCAGGACCCTATGGGGTCAACGCCATCCTGGCGGGCGCGAACGCCGACCTTGCTTCGGGAGCCTGCCTCACGGGCGATGGCAACGATCTCCACCGCGCCGCTGTATATTTCAGGCACTTCCATTTCGAAGAGGCGTCTGAGCAGGTCCTTGTCGGCGCGGGACACTATCAGTTCCGTGCCCTTGGGAGTGCGCTCGACCGAGCTAAGGATCGCCTTGAACTTCTGGCCCTGGCGATATCGCTCTATGGGCATCTGTTCTGCGACGGGCATTACTGCCTCGCCTCTTCCGATGTCCACAATGACCTGACGAGGCTCGACACGTTGAACGGTGACCGAGAACACTTCGCCGACTTTGTCCGTGTACTCTTCGAACACTATCTCGCGTTCGGCTTCCCTCAGGCGCTGCATGACCACCTGTTTGGCGGTTTGAGCCGCGATGCGCCCGGCGCTATGAGGCATGCTTTCGGTTGCGACAGCTTCGCCTACCTGGGCATCGGGTTTGAGGGTCCTGGCTTCGTCGAGCGAGATTTCGATGATGTCATCCTCAACCACTTCTACGACGGTCTTGAGAATGGTAACCGTTACCTCGCCTGAGCCTGGGTCCAGTTTGACCGAGATGTCCTGGCCTGCGGCTATGGAGTCTTTTCGGTATGCTGACGCCAACGCAGCTTCAATCGCGGAAAGAACAATCTCTCTGGGGAGATTTCGTTCGGCCGCGAGCTGTGTCAAAGCGACGAGAAAATCGCTCTTCATTGTTTCAGCCACCTCCTGAATAGTTGTTAACAATATCCCTTTTCAACAAAGAAAGTGGGGCCGCCCCACTTTCACAGAAAAAAGGTTCACATTAATTCATGCTGAGTATAACATTTCCCCATGATTTGAACAACCTTGAACACGCCTCAACTGGGACCGTAGGAACCTTCAAATTGGGCGCCGGTTTGTGCTTAAAATATCATATGAGGGAATATTCGCGCCGCATAAAGAAATGTTCATATGGCGGGAGTCAAAATGGTTGGCTCGACGGGGTCGGATTCGTCTATATCACGTTAGTTTTTTGCCTTGCTACGGCATGTGGTGGTGGAGAGTCCAAAGAGTTGCTGGTTTTTGCGGCAACCAGCCTCACCGACGCATTGACCGAAATTGAGGTTGCGTATGAAGAAGCCACGGGTGTGGACGCTCTGATTAGCTACGGCGGCTCTCAGTCCCTGGCCCGCCAGATTGAGTCCGGCGCTCCGGCGGACGTTTTCATCTCCGCGGGAGCCGGGCCGTTGACGCTGCTTGAGGAGGCGAATCTTGCGACTCCGAGTTCAACATGGTCGTTGCTGGTGAATCGGTTGGTGGTGGTCGGGCGACCCGAAGCCCGCGTGCCGACATCGCTGTCAGACCTGACACGTGACGAATATCCGCGTATTGTGTTGGCAGACCCAGACCTCGCTCCCGCGGGAGCCTATGCCCGCGAATCGCTCTCCAACCAGGGAATCTGGGACTCAATCCAAGATAAAGTGGTGTTCGGAGCCGACGTGCGGGTCACCCTGACCTATGTGGAAACTGGCAATGCCGACCTGGCGCTGGTCTATGCCACAGACGCCCTGACGACCCTCGATCTCTCGTTATTTGACATCGTTCCAGAAGGGAGCTACACGCCCGTTGTTTACCCGGTTCTTGCGGTGTCAGGGTCGTCGAATCGCGAAACCGCAATGGAGTTCATCGACTTTATCCGGTCTCCGCCTTCGGTTGCGACGTTCAGGCGATACGGATTCGAGACTTCACAGTGATGACCAAAATACCCAATGACTCTCAACTAATGCCTCGATAATGGATATCTCACTCATACGGCTTACGCTTCAGATCGCGCTGGTCGCCACCGCCATAAATCTGCCCGTAGCCATCGGCCTTAGTTGGCTGATCGTCAAGCGCCGAGTTCGGGGGAGTTTTCTGCTTGACGTTCTGGTGTCATTGCCTCTGGCGCTGCCGCCTGTGGTCTCCGGGTACTTCCTTCTGTTGCTGTTGGGGAGGGAAGGGCCTGTCGGGTCACTGATGCGAGACCTCCTAGGCGTGGATATCGTGTTCACATGGGTGGCTGCGGCGCTGGCGTCGGCGGTAGTGTCGTTTCCTCTCATGGCCCGTGGCGTGATGACGGCCATGGAAGGTGTTGACGAACGGCTGGAGCGTTCGGCCCGCAGTCTGGGAGCCGGGCCGCTGAGGGTCGCTCTCACAATCACACTGCCTCTGGCCTATCGGGGGATAATGGCCGGAGTATTGCTGGGATTCGTCCGCGCGCTGAGCGAGTTTGGGGCGACAATCGTGGTGGCCGGCAACATACCTGGCCGGACTCAAACCCTGCCTCTGGCGATCTTCGAAAAGGTCCAACTGGGGCGTGACGCCGACGCGCTTCGCCTTGTGGGAGTGTCTATCGCCCTGGCGGTGGCGACTATACTTGTTCACAACTTGCTTCTATCCAGGTCTAAAACCGATGAATGACGAGGGATGATGACAGCCGAGCGCTTCATAGATTTCTCTATACGCAAAAAGTTCCCCGGGTTTGACCTCGACTGTGAGGCAGGCTTCGGCCCCGGAGTGACCGCCATATTTGGCCCATCGGGAACCGGCAAGACCACTTTGCTCAACTGCCTGGCTGGAATGGTGAAGCCGGACGATGGCCAAATAACTGTGGATGGCCGCACGGTTTTCTCGTCAGCGTCCAAGACTGATGTTCGTCCCGAAAAGCGCGGGTTCGGGTACGTGTTTCAGGACTCGGCTTTGTTCCCTCACAAAAGCGTTGGGGATAATATCCGGTACGGATATAACCTGACGCCAGCGGAATCGAGAGAAGTCGATCTCGATCATCTTATCGATATGCTGGGGCTTTCCCCGCTAATGAATCGGAATGTAAAAAACTTGTCCGGGGGCGAAAAGCAGCGGGTCGCGTTGGCCAGAGCGCTGGCGATATCGCCGAAGCTGTTGCTGATGGATGAGCCGTTAGCGTCGTTGGACGCTCGTTTCAAAGGAACGATCATCTCCTACCTGAAGCGGATTGTTCGGGAGTTGAAGATTCCGATGGTGTACGTGTCACACTCCCTCTCCGAGGTCACGGCCCTGTCAGACGACACGCTGGCGATTGAGGGAGGGAGAGCCGTGGCCTTCGGCCCAACTCCAACCCTCCTGGGCAGCCCCGCTCTGGCTTCGGTTGCAGACTATGCGACGCTGGAAAATATCCTCGAAGGCGAAGCGCTGGCATCAACTGATGGCCAAAGCGCGTCGATTATTCGAGTGGGCGACGTAGAACTTTTGGTTCCCGCGTTGGAAGCCGACGAGGGAGACACGGTCATGGTGTCAGTGAGGGCGGGCGACATAATTCTCAGCCTGGATGTGCCTCAAAAAATCAGCGCTCGGAACATCGTCAAGGCGGTTGTCCGTGAGATACATGAACTGGGTTCCCAGGTGTTGGTGTTCGCCGATGTTGGCGAACGGGTCACCGTCGAGATAACGCCCGGCGCCCTGGCCGATCTGGGCCTCAGGGAAGGCTCGGACGTCTATCTGGTCATCAAGACCAATAGCATCACTGTGATGGGTTGATCTGAGCGTTGGATGCCCCGGCAGGGCAGATATCCAGGATCGAACAATCGGCGCATTCGGGCTTCTTCTTGCACACCGCAACCGAGTGACGAACGATCAACGCATGATACTCGTTGAAGTGTTTCGCATTTGGTGGTAGGTCGCTCATGAACAGCGCCTGAAGTTCCGAGTAACGAGCGTCCTGGGCGGCAATCCCCAGGCGGTGCATCAATCGGCGGGTGTAGGTGTCGATGACGAATATCGGGTGTTCCAGAGCGTAGAGCAGGATGTCGTCGGCTGTCTCGTCACCGATACCGTGAACATTCAGCAGTTCGATTCGAAGCTCGTGAGTCGGTCGGCGGGCCATTTTGTCGATGTCATCGCCGTAACGTTCATGAAGATAATCACAAAGGGCTTTCAGCTTTCGGGCCTTGGAATTGTAGTAACCGCTGGGATACACAAGCGAGGCCAGATCGGGCATTGGCATCTCACGTATCGCTTCGGACGATAACGCGTCGGCGCACTTCAGGTTCGTCAAAGCCTTTTCGACATTGGTCCAAGACGCCGCTTGAGTCAGCACCGCGCCCACCATGACCTCGAATGGAGTCTCGGCGGGCCACCAGCTTTGAGGACCGTAGTGGGCCAGGAGGCGGTCGTAAATGTCGATCAGTTTCTCTTGCGGCTGCACAGAGCTTAATCCAACAGCACAGGGATGGGTTCGTTTATCCGAATTTCCGAGAGTGAAACTCGGCAATTGTAAGCGTGCGCCTCGACTCCAGAACTCACTGCCTGGGTGAGGGCGTGGTGGAAGTCAGGGTCCGATCGGGCATCGGGTCGGAGCGCGGAGGCGTCGGGCCGCTGGACGACGAACACGGCTGCCGTTCGGTGGCCTTCTTTGACCAGCGACGCCAGAGTTCTCACGTGTTTGGCGCCTCTGGCGGTCGGAGCGTCGGGGAATAGCGCTATGCCACCCTCCACCAGGGTCACAGATTTTGCCTCGATGTAACAAAGTCCGTCCGGCCCAAACAGACGAAGGTCGAGGCGGCTATCGCCCATGGTCACCTCACGGGTGACGGAATCGTAGCCTGTGAATTCTTGGAGACATCCCTCTTGAATTGATTCGGCAAGCAGAGCGTTGGGCGCCCGAGCGTCTGCGGACACCAGAATATCACCGACTCCCACCAGCGTCAGATCGTATGCCGTCTTACGGTTGGAACCTGGAGGCGCCGGAGTCAGATACATGGCGTTGTCTGAGGAAAACAACTCATGCATCCTGCCGGAGTTGGCGATGTGGACCAGCTCCCGCCCGCCGTCGAGTTCCATTACCGCGGCGAACCGGTTGAGTCGTTCTATGAATCTGGCTTCGACCAGCGGGTGGTTGAATTTCAAAATCTACCACGTTCGGGCTAAATCACTGTGGCTTACCGATTTGCGTTCTCTTGGGTTAAGATGCTGTGGGTCAAATGACTATATCTGATTTTGAGAAAATCATCGATGCTCCGAGTGACAGATCGTCGAGCTACGAAATCCTGAACCCTGACACCTGATGTGACCCTGGGGGAGAAGCAATGGCAGATTACGTACTGGTCCACGGTTCCTATCAAGGCGGCTGGATCTGGCAGCCCACAGCAGAGAAGCTCAGAGCCGCCGGGCACCGAGTTTACGCTCCGACGCTGGACGGATGCGGCGAGAGGGCATCGCAGATTCGTCCCGGCATCACTATCGCGACTCAGGGAAAAGAGGTCGCCGACCTGATGTATTACGAAGACCTGTCGGACGTCGTTCTGGTCGCCACCAGCACCGGCGGTCTTGTCGTTTGCAAAGCGGCTGAACTGGCCCGCGACCGCATCAGCCGCCTGGTGTTCGTCGATGCTCTGGCTCCCCAACCGGGCGAGCGGGTGGAGGACATCGTCGTCAGAGACCCAAATTTGCCACAGGTCATAACCGAGTTGACTCGCGGCCCGTCGAGGGATGACCTGGAGAACCGACTGTTTGGCGACATAGATCCGGACCTCAAGGCGTGGGCCATCGACAGGGTCACCATGCACCCGATTGAAGCGACTGACGCGCCGGGCGACCTGGACGGATTCTGGTCGCAGTCCTGGTCTGCGACGGTGATTCGTTGTCGTCTCAGCGCAAACCCTTCCGAGGCGCATCAACGTCGGACGGCGGACAAACTCAACGCTGACTGGCACGAACTGGAGGCAGGTCACTATCCGATGATGACTCATCCGGATGAGTTGACGCCGCTCCTGTAAATACCGACAACAAATTACAGATCGCAAATTTCATACCGAACAGGAGAATTCAAGATGGGTGATGTAGGACTCATGGGGCTGAGGGCAGCGGGACAGTCGTGGAAAGATGTTCGCGAGACCGCTGTACTGGCCGAAGAGTTGGGTTATAGCTGCATAACGATGGGCGAGGCCTGGGGCGAAGACGCGTTCACTTCGTTGGCGCAATTGGCAGCGCTAACCTCTCGTATCCGCATAGGCACAAGCATTGTTCCGGTGTTCGCCAGATCTCCGGCAAACCTTGCCATGACGGCCCTGAACTTGGATGTGATGTCCGAAGGCAGATTCTTTCTCGGTCTGGGAGCCAGCGGGAAGCTGGTAATCGAAGATTTCCATGGAGAGAAATTCCGAAAGCCCTTGACCCGAATGCGGGAGTACATCGACATTATTCGCAAAGCCATGCGCGGCGAGCGTCTGGACCACGACGGCGAGTTCTTCCACACTCAGCGTTTTCGGATGAGGTTCCCGGCGTTCAGGCCCGATCTCCCGATCTACATTGCGTCGCTTAGCCCTCCCAGTCTGCGCATGACCGGAGAACTGGCGGATGGCTGGCTGCCGATCTATCTGGCCCCGTCCAGGATGGATGCGGCAGTCGCGGAGCTGAAGGCAGGGGCCGAAGATGCAGGACGCTCGTTGGACGACATCGCCATATCTCCCCAGGTGTCGATATACGTCACCGATGACATCGACGCGGCGGTTGAGCGAGAGCGGCCCCATATCGCCTTCTATCTTGGCGGCATGGGCGTGTTCTATCATCAATATTTCACGCGCATAGGGTTCGGAGAGGACGCTGACCGCGTTCGAGAAGCATACCTCGCCAGAGAGCGTGACCGCGCAGCCGAACTGGTCACGGACGAGATGGTCCATGCCACCACGATAATCGGCAATCCTCAGCAGTGCCGAGACCAGATGCAAACATTCTTCGACGCAGGCGTGGATGAGATCAGATTGGTTTTCAACGAGCCAGACGCCGAATCTTATCTGCGGGCATTAAAAGCTGTCGGGCCGAACGCTTGACGTGTCGTCAATAACCTCTCAAGCGCTTGTGTCTGCTCGAGGCGATAACTAAACTATATATCTGGGCCGCTAAAAGTTCACAAATCTCCGAGCGGCCCGGAGTAGCGCATGAGTAAGTTCCTTGACAAACTGGCCCACATCTCCAGCAAGAATCAGAGTCTGGTGTGCGTTGGGCTTGACCCCGATCCATCGCTTATGGCCGTGCCGGATGTTTTCGAGTTCAACAAAGCGATTGTTGACGCCACCCATGATCTGGTGTGCGCATTCAAGCCCAATTTGCCCTTTTACGAAGCTCTGGGCATCGATGGTTTGAGGGCCCTTCATCGGACTATTGACCACATCCGGTCAGTCTCGCCGGACGTTATTATTATGGGCGACGGCAAGCGCGGCGACATCGACTCCACCAACACGATGTATGCCAAGGCATTGTTCGAGGTCTGGGGTTTCGATGCCGCAACTGTGAATGCTTGGGGCGGAATGGACACGCTGGAGCCATTTCTAGAGTATGAGGATCAGGCGTCATTTATCTGGTGCAAATCCTCCAATCCGGGCGGAGCGGAGTTCCAGGACATCCGGTTGTCGGATCATCCTGGTGAGCCGCCGCTATACCAGTGGATGGCCGATAAAGCTCGACAGGCCAACGGTCGAGGCAACATCGGAATCGTGGTAGGAGCGACGTATCCTGACGAACTGGTGGAAGTTCGTCAGAGAGCAGGGGGCATGCCAATCCTGATTCCGGGAATCGGCGCCCAGAGCGGAAATCTTCAGGGCAGTGTGGTGGCGGGCCTGGATGTTGACACGCCCAACGTGCTGATAAGCTCGTCCAGAGGCATCACCTACGCATCGCGAGAGCCCGCTGTTTATCCAGACGCGGCTCGCAATGCCGCAAGCGCCCTCCGAGACCAGATCAACGACGTGTTGGTTCAGGAGGATAGAGGTTGGTGACGCCATACCAGGTGGGCTGGGTGGTGCGCTTGAAGAAAAAGCACCCCTGTGGCGGCACAGACTGGGACGTCGTGCGCATAGGCGCGGATATCGGCCTGTCGTGCGTGGAATGCAAACGGCGGGTGCTCATGCCCCGTTCAACGCTGGACAAGCGACTCAGGGCAATCGTATCGTCTGATGAGCGGTCGGCCAAAGCTGGGCCGGCATCGGGGTAGATGAACTTTAGCTCGATTTCGCATAAGTGAACGATTTGCGAATCGAACGCGCGATGCGTTGACACGTATCTGAGCTATACTTAAAATGAAAATCAAGCAATGCAACAGGAGGGCACGGGCGTATGCGGGAAATGTCTATCGACAGTATTCGCGTGCATTTGACCAACTACCAACGGGTAGTGATTTTGAAGGTCAAGGAGTCAGACCGTTATTTGCCAATTTGGATTGGGGCGGCTGAGGCTGACGCTATCGCGGTCAAACTCCAGGACGTGAATGTTCCGCGGCCACTCACTCACGATCTTCTACGTTCTGTAATATCCTCAATGGGCGCGACGGTCAACCAGATAATCGTATCGGACCTCAATAACGATACCTTCTTCGCGAAGATCGTCATCCAGCACAATGGCACGATCACGGAGATCGACGCACGGCCATCGGACGCTATCGCGCTGGCCGTGCGCACTCAAGCCCCGATATTCGCAGAGGACACCGTACTCGAGCGGGCCAGTGTGGAAATGGACGCCGACACAGGCAAGCCCGTGATCCCCATTGTCGGCGATTCGGAAGAGGCGCAAGAGGTGGGCGAGGACGAGTTGAAACGACTCTCGGCTTTCACCGATTTCATCGACACACTGAACCTCGAAGACCTGGGCGATGACAAACCGACAGACAGCGCCAACGAATAATCGAATACCGACCAATAACCATGATATGAGGCCCTGCACAAAGCAGGGCCTCATTGTTTTCTGGAAGCATCGAATAATCCGTTGACCCTCAGATTTTGATTGTGATACACTACACAAGCTTCCTGAGGAGGCCCCAAAATGAGCGGTCGCAGGCTGGAATTAGCACTGCGACTCCTGGGTATCGGATGGTACGTGGGAGTGAGCATCGCCGGTGGCGGAATCGGCGGGTATCTGCTGGATCGCCAACTGGGGCTGAACCCGTTGATGACTCTCCTTGGGATAGGTGTGGGGATAGCGGTGGCAGTCCTTGGGATGTACCGGATGTTACTCGCGGTGCTATCGGCGCCACCTGACACCGAATAGAATTTATCTGGGAGAACAGAATTTGCTGCGGAACCCGAAGGCTTTATTGATCCTGATCATTGGGGTCGTCGTCTTCATAGTCGCTCTCGCTGGTGGAGCATTGGGAAACGAGTTCGGTGGCGGATTCTTGGGCTCGCCGTTGGCCGCCATCCAGATTCCCGCCGAGTCCATCAGCTCCGAAGCGATCGTCGGTGACTATCACATCACCAATACGATGATCGCCACGTGGGTGGCAATCGTGCTTCTCTTGATATTATCCATTGTGGTGAGAAGCAAGGTCTCAGAGATTCCAGGCAGACTCCAGGGCTTCGTTGAAGTAATCCTGGAGTTCTTTTTGGATCTTGCAGAAAACATTGCAGGACGCGAGCGCGCTCGTCGATTCTTCCCGCTGGTGATGACCATATTCCTATTCATCGTCGTGTCCAACTGGCTGGGTATATTGCCGGGATTTGGGACCGTTGGCCGAATCGAGACAGTAGACGAGCTAGTGCATCATCACGAAGCGGCCCTCGATGAAGGTGAACATCTGGACTTGGCCCACCTCGACGTCGTTGTCTTTGACGGCGACGGTTCCCTGGGCATTCTGGGCCTCGGCTCCGTTGACGATGTGAAATCGGTGGAGGAGATCGAGGAACACGGCGCCGGAGAGGGCAAGCAGGCCGGAATTCTGGTCCCTTACCTCAGGGGCGCGAACACAGACATTAACACTACCTTGGCCATAGCGTTGGTCGCCATGTTCATGGTGCAGTTCTGGGGATTTAGCGCTCTGGGATTCTTTGGACATATCGGCAAATTCATCAACTTCAAGGATGGGCCTGTCGGCTTTTTCGTTGGGTTGCTGGAGGGCATCAGCGAGATCGCCAAGGTAATCAGCTTCACCTTCCGACTATTTGGGAACATATTCGCGGGCGAGGTCTTGCTGGTAGCGATGATGTTCCTGATCCCGCTGATCGGAATCATTCCTTTCCTGGGACTGGAGCTATTCGTGGGCATAATTCAGGCGTTCATCTTCTCTATGCTCACTCTGGTGTTTGCCGCGTCGGCCACGGTCAGCCATCATGAATAGCCCCATCGACCTAGGCCGTGATGGAGAACCGCAATAACCATTGGTCACTAGACCGGCCCTCCACGGAGAGCCGGTGAACAGACAGAACCATTCTCTCAACAATAAATAAGGAGATACGAGGATGCTCGAGGGAGATATCGCCAACATAGGGGCAGGTCTGGCCATCAGCGTCGGGGCAATTGGCCCTGGTATCGGCATCGGCCTACTGGGTGCGAAAGCCATGGAAGCTTTGGGGCGCAACCCTGAGGCTGCCGGGCCGATTCAGCAGAACATGATTCTGGCAATCGCCTTCGCTGAAGCGATCGCGATTTACGCGCTGGTCGTGGCCGTCATAATCAAGTTCGTCTAGCTCACGCGCAGCGTCGAACGAAGATTTCAAGGTCATTGAGGAAAGTTTAACGAGGGTGTAGGCATATGGATGCCTTGGGAATCAACCTATCGGGTCTGATCACCCAGATTGTCAGCTTCGTCATCCTGTTCGTTTTGCTATGGAGTTTGCTCTATAAGCCGGTCGTCAGGATGTTGGACCAGCGTTCCGAACGCATCAGGGAGAGCCTCGAAGCCTCTCAGAGGGCGCAGCAGGAAGCCGCAAGCTCTGCCGAAGAGGTGGAGAAGCAGCTTGAGGCCGCGCGCGCCGAAGGCCAGCAGCTAATCGCTCAGGCTCGCGACGTTGCTGACCGGTTCCGCGAAGATGAGGTCGGCAAGGTTCGGAACGAGATTGCTGCGGAGCGCGAACGGGCACAGACCAGTATTGAACGCGAACGAGATGCCGCGATCGAAGATCTGCGGCGCGAGTTCGCAGGTCTGGCAATTGTGGCCGCCGAGCGGGTCATCGAGCGTTCTCTGGACGCGTCGGCCCATCGCGAACTGATCGATCAGGTGCTTGAGGAAGGCTCAGATATTGGGAGCCGAAACTAAAATGTTAGCGTCAGGCAGGTTTTAGAGATGCCAAGAGCCGCATCCGCCAGACGATACGCTCAGGCCGTTTTCGAGTTGGCCCTGGAAAAGGGCGAACTGGAGAAATGGCTTGATGACCTAACCCTGCTCGCAGATTCAGTGTCGAACCAGGAGTTTCTGGATTTTCTGTCGCAACCGCGAGTCTCGGACGATGACAAAATTAAGGTCGTTCGGGAAGCGCTGGGAGACTCGGTTGGGCCTCTGGCGCTAAATCTGATGTCTCTGTTGGCAACCCGGAATATCACTCATATGTTGCCTGAGGTAACGGATCAGTATCAGGAACTTCTGGACTCGCAACAGGGAATTGAGCGCGCCGAGGTCGTCTCGGCCGTCCCGTTGGGAGATGACGAACAACGTCGAGTCACCGAGATGCTGTCTGCCATGTCCGGGGGTGATGTGCGATTGACCACCAGAGTCGATGCGCAGATATTCGGCGGCATGGTTATCCGAATCGGCGACCGGGTAATGGATGGCAGCACACGCTCCAGGCTTCAGGCCTTGCGCCGAGAGGTGGCGGAGCGCAGGTAAAAACTAGACGGGCCTCTCTGCAAGGGCAGTCAATAATGCCCTCGTAGATGCCATGTGGAAAACGAAAATTCAGGCTTCCAAGGAGGCTGGAATGGCTGCACGAGGCCAGGACATTGCGTCAGTAATTCGACGCCAGATTGAAGGGTTCGACCAGGACCTTTCCGTAGTAGATGAAGGGACCGTCACCGAAGTTGGAGACGGCGTGGCTCAGGTCCACGGCCTTTCCGGTGTCGCTTACACAGAACTGTTGGAGTTCGAGGGCGGCACAACCGGGATGGCGTTGAACCTGGAAGAGGACAGCGTCGGTGTCGTGATTCTTGGCGACACTCGAACTGTAAAGGAAGGGCTGACAGTCAGAGGCACAGGACGCATCGTCCAGACTCCGGTTGGCGAAGGCCTGCTGGGCCGAGTTGTCGATGCTCTGGGCGCTCCGATAGATGGTAAAGGCCCACTGGACAGCAACGAGAATCGCCCCGTCGAAATCGTTGCCCCCGACGTGTCCACCAGAAAATCTGTGGACACTCCGGTGCAGACAGGCATCAAGGCCATCGACGCGATGATTCCCATCGGTCGCGGCCAACGCGAGCTTATTATTGGCGACCGCTCCACCGGCAAGTCAGCCATCGCCCTGGACGCCATAATCAATCAGAAGGGCGGAGACTTGGTCTGCATCTACGTTGCCATCGGCCAGAAGGCTGGCAAGGTGGCCCAGACGCTGGGCATGCTGGAGCAATTCGGAGCGATGGAACACACCATCATCGTGGCCGCCAACGCATCCGACGCCGCGCCGATGCAGTACCTTGCGCCCTATTCCGGCACCGCAATGGCCGAGTATTTCATGGACCAGGGCAAAGACGCTCTGATTGTTTACGATGACCTCACCAAGCACGCCTGGGCCTACCGCGAGATGTCTCTTTTGCTCAAGCGGCCTCCTGGTCGTGAAGCCTACCCTGGGGACGTCTTCTACCTGCACAGTCGCCTGTTGGAGCGCTCGGCCAAGATGGACGATGCTCATGGCGGCGGCTCGATCACTGCCCTCCCTATTATTGAAACCCAGGCAGGCGACGTTTCGGCATACGTGCCTACAAACGTCATCTCGATTACCGACGGCCAGATTTATCTAGAAACCGAGCTATTCAACTCCGGTATCAGGCCGGCTGTGAATGCGGGCCTCTCAGTGTCTCGTGTGGGCGGTTCTGCTCAGACACGAGCCATCCGGTCGGTGGCAGGGAGCCTCAGGCTCGACCTGGCTCAGTACCGCGAGCTTGTAACCTTCGCTCAGTTCGGCACCGCCGACCTGGACGCAGCAACTCGTAACCAGTTGGAAAGAGGCCAGAGGGCGACTGAGCTATTGAAGCAGGGCCTGAACGTGCCCCAGCCCATGGAACAGCAAGCGGTAGTCATGTTTGCCCTGGTCAATGGTTTCATGGACGATGTTGAGATCACGAGAATTGCTAGTTTCGAGCAGGCTTTCCGGGGTTTCATGGAATCCAATCATCCTGAGATTCTCAAGACTATCTCTGACGAGACACAGATTAGCGACGAAACCGATGCGGTTCTGAAAGCCGCAATTGAAGAATTCAAGACCAGCGTTCCTTTCTAGCCAGGCGTCCCTGGCCCGAGAGAACGCGACCGCGCTTCGTGAGCGGCAAGAAAAAGGTTAGCAGAGAGAATGGTTGAAAGCGTAAGGCAGCTCAGGCGGCGAATCCGCAGCGTTGAGAACACCGCCAAAATCACACAGGCGATGTCCATGATAGCCGCGTCCAAGATGCGGCGCGCGCAGGAAGCCGCGTTGTTGAGCAGGCCTTATTCCGTTGGCCTATCAGCCCTTCTGGCGAACCTGGCTGCCCAACCCCATGACGAGGACGATCTGCCTCCTATGCTTCGAACACGGGAGGTCAAAAAGACGGAATTGGTCCTCATCACCCCTGACCGGGGAATGACTGGCGGATTGAATTCCAACATACTCCGGGCAGCCGGCGAGTTTATACAGCCGTTGGCCGACGTCAGCATTTTGGCCGTTGGCAAGAAGGGCCGCGATTTCATGGTGCGCTCTGGAGCCGACGTTCGGGCAGTGTTCACCGATATCAACGACAGACCCTCGATAACCGACATCACGCCCGTTGCCCAATTGGCCATGGATGCCTACGCAAATGGCGAGACTGACGCCGTCCACGTGGCATATGCAGACTTTGTGAACACCACGGTGCAAAGACCTGTGGTTCAACAACTGCTTCCCGTGGTCGCGGCGGAACTTCGACCACAGGACGCTGTGGGCTACATATATGAACCTAGCCCTCTGGAAGTGTTGGGACAATTGATACCTCGGTTCATCGAAATTCAGATTTTCCACGCGTTACTTGAGGGCATTGCCAGCGAGCAATCGGCTCGCATGGTGGCGATGCGCAGCGCGACAGATAACGCCAATGAGATGATCGAAGATCTGACGCTGGTCATGAACAAGGCGCGACAAGAATCAATCACCACCGAACTGCTTGACATCGTAGGCGGAGCGGCGGCAGTAGAAGCATAATTCTTTTGTATTTTCCACGGTTGGGCAATCTCCATCGGGTCAGCGCCTGAATGGGAATGCATCCTAAATCGAGCGACATCGGAGAAACAGCATGGCAACAGGAAAAGTCAGACAGGTAATCGGCACCGTCGTAGACGTGGAATTCCCGCCCGAGGACATGCCGGCGATCTTTAACGCTCTCCACACCGAAATCGAGGGCCAGCGTTTGGTCCTTGAGGTGGAACAGCACGTGGGCAACAACTGGGTCCGTTGTCTGGCAATGGGGCCTACCGAAGGGCTGCGGCGAGGCGTAGATGTCGAGGACACCGGCGACGCTGTGGCTGTGCCCGTGGGCGACCCGACTCTCGGCAGGCTGTTCAACGCTCTGGGCGAGCCACTGGATGATCTGGAAGAGGTTGACGCCGAGTTCAGTTGGCCAATTCACCGAGACCCGCCCTCCTTTGAAGATCAGGCCACTGAGATTGAAATTCTGGAGACCGGGATCAAGGTAATGGACCTGATCACCCCGTTCACCAAAGGCGGCAAAGTCGGCGCATACGGCGGAGCCGGCGTTGGCAAGACCGTCATCATTCAGGAACTCATCCGCAACATTGGCGCGGTTCACCAGGGCGTGTCAGTGTTCGCAGGCGTTGGCGAGCGATCCCGTGAGGGCAATGACCTGTGGCACGAGATGGAGGAGTCGGGCGTTCTGAACACCACGGTTCTGGTCTTCGGCCAAATGAACGAGCCTCCCGGAATTCGAGCGCGTGTCGGCTTGACTGGCCTGACAATGGCCGAATACTTCAAAGAAGAGCGCGGACAGGACGTTCTGCTCTTCGTCGATAACATATACAGGTACATTCTGGCGGGCATGGAGGTTTCCGCGCTGTTGGGCAGGATGCCTTCGGCGGTCGGATACCAGCCCACATTGGCCAGTGAGATGGGCGCTCTGGAAGAACGGATCACATCGGACAAAAACGGTTCGATAACGTCATTCCAGGCAATCTACGTGCCAGCAGACGACTACACGGACCCTGGCATTGTGACCAGCTATGGACACCTGGACGCGGTTGTGGCGCTGGAACGCTCCATCGCAGAGCAGGGTTTGTACCCGGCCGTGGACCCACTGTCCTCCAACTCGCGGATCCTGGAGCCTGGCGTCGTGGGACAAGAACATTACGATGTCGCTCGCGGCGTCCAGCAGGTGCTGCAGCGGTATCGCGACCTTCAGGATATTATCGCGATCCTCGGAATCGAAGAGCTATCCGACGAGGACCGGCTCACGGTTTCCCGCGCGCGCAAGATTCAGCGTTACCTCTCACAGCCCATGTTCGTGGCTGAAGCCTTCACCGGACAGGAGGGCCGCTACGTGCCAATCCGCGACACCGTGAGAGGTTTCAAACAGATTCTCGACGGTGAGCTTGATGAATTGCCCGAACAGGCTTTCTACATGGTCGGTCCCATTGAGGAAGCCCTGGAGAAGGCTGAACAGATGGCCGCGCAAGGTTAACTTTTAGGAGTAAGTCGCTTAATGGCAGAACTGCTTTTGGAGATCGTAACCGCCGAGCGTGTGGTGTACTCTGAGGAAATTGACATCCTCGTGGCGCCGGGCGTTGATGGTGAATTGGGCATTCTGCCCAGTCATGCTCCTCTATTGACCATGCTCAAACCAGGGGAACTCCGCGTCGTGAAAAATGGCGAAGAGAGTTTCATGGCCGTCAGTGGCGGTTTCCTGGAAGTTCTTGGCGACAAAGCGACTATCCTTGCGGACACGGCAGAGGATGTTGAAGACATCGATATTGACCGCGCCGAGGCCGCCCTTCAACGGGCGCAGGAACGAATTGCCGCGGCTCCTGCTGAAATGGACCTTCAACGAGCGCTGGCGTCTGTGCGTCGCTCTCAGGCCCGGCTCACCGTGGCCCGACGGCGAAGGCGCCGACGGGACGTAGTCTAGTCAAGAAATCATCGGGAGAAATCCCCCACAACTGCTCAAAAACACAAGGCGTCCGATCATCGGACGCCTTGTTGCATTTCAGCGGTGTGGCCGTCAGTTATCGATATCGCCTTGGGCAGATTACAACCTGCGCATGCCCAATATCGACAATTTCATGATTCGCATTCGGACGGCGCTCAGTTGAAGTCTGTCTAATCCTTCAAGTAGAACGTCATGGACTGCAATGAAAGAACAGGGTCGATGTTGCGCATCACGATGCCGATCGGGACCTGTGGCGCCACCGGAGCATAGTTGAGAATGCCTTTGACGCCGCCCTCGACAAGAATGTCGATCACCGGTTGAGCCTGGATGGCGGGCACCGCCACGATTCCGATTGTGACATTCTTTGTGGCGATGATTTTCGCCAGGTCGCCCATAGGCAGGACTTCGATTCCCCCTACGTCTGTCCCAATCTGGTCGTCACTACTGTCAAAAGCCGCAACGATGGTAAACCCTTCGGGAGCGAAGCCGGTGTAATTTATGATGGCCCTTCCCAGCCTTCCCACGCCGACCAGGCAGGCTCGCCACTCTCTGGTCAGACCCAGGATGTCGCGAAGTTCTTTCAGCAGGAACTGGATGTTATATCCCCGGCCCTGCTTGCCGAACCTTCCGAAATAGCTCAGGTCCTTTCGAATCTGGGCTGGAGTCATCTGGAGGTGGCCGCCCAACTGCTGTGAGCTGACCACATCGGTCCCTGCCATTTGGAGTTGAGTCAGAGCCCTGACATACAGGGGCAGTCTCAGAACGACAACCTCGGGGACTTCGATAGATTGCATGCATATCCTCTGTCGATGCTCGCGCTCCCGATGACTCCGAGAGTTGGGTTACTCACCGGCACGCGGCCCCGCTACAACGTGAGTGGATTTACTAAAGTATATCCTCTCAACGTCCGTTTGTGAATCCTGTAACAGGAATCTTCATGAGATCAAACTGCTGGCGACGATTCCGCCGCGAATCGGCGCGGATTGCTGAACATTTTGGGCGTCCCTGTCCTCATGCTGTCAGGCGTGGCATTCTTGACACTCAGGTAGGCCAATGCTAGAATTGGCGTGCTTTTTTGGGGCGGGAACAGGCCGCGAAACTTACACGCGGTTCCCACAGAAATCAGCCTTGCGCGCCCAGCGCGCCTCCAACTACTTGGCAATCTTTACTGACGATGGATATCATTAGCCCATGGAGGAATTAATATGACCGAACAGAAGGTCCAGCTTCATCGCGGCCTTCGGGAAGTTTACATTGACAGAAGCACGAGCAGTTTCATTGATGGCGACATCGGCAAACTGCTCTATCGCGGCTACAATATTGACGAACTGGCAGTTAACTCGAATTTCGAGGAGACGGCCTACTTGGTCATGTACGGAGAGTTGCCCACACAGGCGCAACTCGACGAGTTTGATGCTAAGCTGAAAGCCGCTCGATCAATTCCCGACGAAATTGTGGATATCATCAAGCTAACCCGCAATTCGCATCCAATGGACGTGTTGCGAACGGCGATTTCGGCCCTTTCCGCATACGATCCTGACACCGAGGACAACTCCTCCGAGGCGACGCTTCGCAAAGGTCTGAGGCTTACGGCTCAGGCTCCCACTATCGTCGCTGCTCATGCCAGGGTGCGCGATGGCAAAGACCCGATCGCTCCAGACTCCAGCCTCAACCAGGCGGCGAATTTCCTGAACATGCTTTTTGGAGAGCTCCCGGAGCCTGTGGACGCCGACCTTATCGATAAGGACTTCGTTCTCCACGTCGAACACGGCATCAACGCATCCTCCTTCGGCGCCAGGGTCGCCGCATCCACGGTTGCGGACCTTCACTGCGCAGTGACAACCGGCGTCGCGGTCCTCAAGGGACCGTCGCACGGCGGCGCGGCTGAAGAGGTCATGAAGATGGCCCAGGAGATCGGCACAGAGGAAAATGCGGAGAAATACGTTCGAGAGCGGCTGGACGGCGGCGGCAGAATCATGGGATTCGGTCACCGAGTTTACAAGGCCGTTGACCCCCGGTCCGTTCATCTTCAAGATGATGCCAAAGCCCTGGGGGAACGCAAAGGGGAACCAAAGTGGTTCTCGATTCTCCAGAACGTCATTGAAGCTATGGAGCCATACCGGCGTCGGGGAATCTATCAGAACGTGGACTTCTTCTCGGGCACGATCTACTACCTGTTGGGAATTCCTGACGACCTGTTCATTTCCATCTTTGCGATGGGACGGATTCCCGGTTGGACGGCCCAGGTCGTTGAGCAGTTCGAGAACAACATCCTGCTCAGGCCCAGACTTCTCTATACTGGAGAGATGGACGTTCCATACGTTCCCATCGCCGATAGAGGATAACGGGCGCGACGATTCGAATAGAGACGGCTCAGAAAGAGGGTACCAAACGTGACCGAAGAGGCAGTTGAAGAAGTAGTATCGGATTGCATGCACCACTGGGTGATCGACCAGCCCAACGGCCCAACCAGCGAAGGCGTATGCAAGATATGCGGCATGACCCAGGAGTTCAAGAACTCCATTCAAGGGTCCGGCTGGGACAGGGATGGCGGTCAAGGCAGGCGCGCGAGACAACAGAAAAAGACCACTTAACGTTTCGCGAAGACCATAAGAGCATCTAATTCAGGGGCGTCACTCAGGTGACGTCCCTGTTTTTTTATGCCAACTAAAATGACAGCGAGCAGAGGATGCACAATGACACGCCCCAACGAAATATCGCTGAGAGTGAGATTCGTCGAAGAATTGCGGTAGAAGGCCGGATAACATTTGCGGATTTCATGGAGACCGCTCTCTATCATCCTGAAGGCGGGTACTACACGACTCACAAGGCCATCGGCGCCTCGGGAGCCTACTTCACCAGCCCGGCGGCTCACCCGGCATTCGGGGCGCTCCTGGCGCTGCAACTGGAGCGAATGTGGGAGACGCTGGGGGCGCCAGACACGTTCCATGTCGTCGAGATGGGCGCGGGCGATGGCCTGATGGCCCGCGACCTGGCGAACTATGCGCAACACTTGCGTCCCGCATTTAGGCAGGCTCTGGAGTACCTCACGACGGACAGAGCGAAATCCGACGCAGCCGTGACGGGCATCACAGGGTGTGTCATCTCCAATGAACTGGTGGACGCTTTTCCGGTCCATCGGTTCAAAATAGCCAACGGGAACCTGCAGGAAGCGTATGTGACCATCAACGAAATCGGAGAATTGGCCGAGGAGTTTGGACAGCCATCGACGCCGCTTATTGCCGAACGTCTCGAAAAGCTGGGACGCCCACTACCGGACGGTTTTGCTGGCGAGGTCAATCTGGGCATATCTACCTGGATGGAGAACGTGTCTCAAATCCTGAATCGTGGGTTCGTCATAACCATCGACTACGGACTCGAAGCCGATCAATTATACTCGCCAATTCGGTCACGGGGAACGCTGCAAACCTATTTCCGGCACACCGACGGCTCCAGTCCGTACCAGCGCATCGGACGCCAGGATATCACGGCGCATGTCGATTTCACGGCGGTGGTGGTCGAGGGCAGAACGGCGGGCCTGGCTCCTCTCGTTCTGTTCAGCCAGGCCGAATATCTCAACGAACTGGGCATGAGAGAGATTGAAACGAAAATCAGCAGCATGGAACTGGACTCATACGAACGAGACGCCAATCTGATGGCCCTTCGAGAACTGGTCAAGCCCGGCGGCTTGGGTGGATTCTTGGTCCTGATCCAACAGAAGGGGGCCGGCGTCCGTGGTTTCGATGAACTGATTCCTGATGTGTCACGAATACAAAATCTGGACGCGCCGATGCTTCGGGCCGAGCATATCCCGCTGTTCGCTGGCCGGTATCCTCAGAGTGAGTTTACTCTGGACCACTTGTGGCCCCCCGACGAACCCCCGAATTGAGTTGTCGCGGGTTATCCTTTGCTGATCAACCTCTGGAATCTTTCTGGCTTTCATCCTGAGTGTCGGGTCGAGGCGAGCTTTTTCGCGCGGTGGTGATGAACCCCGTGTGACCGATCATGCGATGGGACGGCCTGACGCTTCGGCCTCCGACCGACCAGGGCCGCATCGTAACCTCCATCGTCTCGATGAGATTGAACGTTCGCTGATTTCTCAATGCGTTGGTCAAATCGTGAACCTGGAGGATCGTGGGCACAAAGCTGAACAACAGGCCCCCTGGCGCCATCGCGTCTGAGGCGTGAGGCACTACGTGCCACGGTTCAGGCAGGTCCAGCACCAGCCTGTCGATGTCATCGTCCTCGATGCCCTCGTAGATGTCCTTGAGTTTCAGGGTGAGGTTGTGTGGGTCGGAGTTCGCCAACTTGACGTTTGCGAGCGCCTGGTCCAGCATGTCCTGGCGAGTGTCGTAGGAGATCACCTGTCCAGACTCCCCCACGGCCCTCAGCAGGGTCATCGTGGTGGCGCCAGAGCCTGCGCCTGCCTCAAGCACCTTTGCTCCGGGGTATATGTCGGCGTAAACCAGAAGCGTGCCCAGGTCTTTGGGATACATGACGGTGGCGATGCGGGGCATGCGGAGGGTGATGTCTGCCAGCGTGGGCTTGTAAGCGATGATTCTGTGTCCCGACGGCGAGGTCAGCCAACTGCCATAAGGCATGCCAATCAACTGGGAAAGGTCGAAGTTGCCGACATGGGACTCGAATCGGTTGTCCTGGGTCAGTTGGACGAGGTATTGTCGATCGCGGCGGTCCACAATCAGGGCGCGGTCGCCCTCATTGAATACGTGTTCTTCTGGGATTGAATCTTCGCTCATGGAATTTCACGCTCATTTACAGAATTCAGACGTATTCTAGCCGATTGATGACGCTTCAGTAACACGCCAACAAAAAATGGGCGGGTCAATTGACCCGCCCAAATCTGAATTCTATCGCTGCAATGTGATCTTACAGCTTGTCGATCTCGGCCATGATGGCTGTGGGATCGATGTCCGCTGCGTTGGCGAATTCCTGCGCCCAACGCACGACTCCCTCTTTGTCGATGATTATCACCGCACGGTTTGAGGTGCCCCGCTCGTCGTTATAAACGCCGTAGGCTTTCGACATCTCGCCTTTGGGCTCGAAATCTGCGAGGACAGGATAAGGAACCGATCCCAACGAAGCCGCGAAGGCCACCTGGGTCGGTCGGGCGTCTGTGCTAATACCCAGTACCTGGGTATCCCGCTCCTCGAATCCGGCGTTGTGTATCCGGAATGAGGAGACCTGGTGCGTTCAACCGCCTGTGAATGAGAATACGTGGAACGAGAGAACGACGTTCTTCTCGCCCTTGAAATCGCTCAGGTTCACCGCAGGTCCGTTGTGGGCCGGCAGGGTGAAGTCTGGCGCTGGTTGTCCGACATCTATCATGTTTCATATCTCCTGATTATTAAGTGATGAGCGCTCGGCTCAAATCCCGCCTGGGCATTAGCTCAGGCCGGGGCCGTTTCGATTGTACAAAACTTTTGGAGGTTTTGCCCCTATTTACGACTCTCTACGCCATCGAAGGTCTGGGCGGCGTGCCGCTCGCGCCTCGTCAACGCGGGTGTTGGGAGTGTTGTGGGGCGCGTCGTGGAGCAGGTCAGGGTCCTCTGCGGCCTCCTGAGCGATGGCCTTCATGACCTCGATAAAGTAGTCCAGCGTTTCTTTGGACTCGGTTTCGGTTGGCTCGACCATCAGGGCTTCTTCGACGATGAGCGGGAAGTACATGGTCGGAGGATGCACGCCGTAGTCGATCAGACGCTTGGACACGTCCAACGCGCTGACGCCATGCTGGCGTTTGAGATTCCTGGCCGAGAACACCACTTCATGCATGCAAGTTCGGTCGTAGGGGAGGTCGTAGTAGCCTTTCAACTGGCTCAAGATGTAATTGGCGTTAATAACTGAATCCTCACTGACCTGTGGTATGCCTTCTCTGCCCAGAGAGCTGATGTAGGCGTAGGCGCGGACCAGCGCGCCGAAGTTGCCGTGGAATGCTCCCATGCGACCGATGCTCTTGGGAGACCTTCCCAGCGAGAATTTTTCTGCGTCACCCGAACTGTCGCGTGTCGCGACGGGCAGGGGCAGATAGTCAACCAATCTCTCGCCAGCGATGACAGGGCCAGAGCCGGGGCCGCCTCCGCCGTGAGGAGTTGAGAACGTTTTGTGCAGATTGGAATGGATCACGTCGAAACCCAGATCGCCGAGCCGCACTCTTCCGACCACAGCGTTCAGGTTTGCGCCGTCTCCGTATACAATTCCGCCAGCGTCACGGACGATCTTCGTGACATCCAGAATATTGGTGTCGAAGAGTCCCAGAGTGCTGGGCAGAGTTATCATGAGGCCCGCAAGATCATCATCGACCAGCGACCTGAGCGCGTTCAGATCGGTGTTTCCGTTGGCGTCCGATGGCAGAGACACGACGTTGAACCCAGACATCGCTGCCGATGCGGGGTTGGTGCCATGGGCGCTATCAGGGATCAGGACCTTCTTGCGGTGAGAGTCGCCTCGTTCCAGGTGGTAGGCGCGGGCCATGAGCATGCCTGCCAGTTCGCCATCAGCCCCGGCCATTGGGGCCAACGAAGCTCCTGACAGCCCTGTAATTTCAGTCAGATACTCCTGGAGTTCCCATATCAGCTTGATGGCTCCCTGAACCGTAGATTCGGGTTGCAGGGGATGAATCTGGCTGAGTCCAGGCAGCGATGCAACCTCGTCGTTCAGCTTGGGGTTGTACTTCATGGTGCAAGAGCCCAGGGGATAGAAATTATGGTCAATTGAGAAGTTGAACTGGCTTATCTGAGAGAAGTACCTGACCAGATCGCTTTCACTGACTTCCGGCATCTCCAGGTCTTCGCGGAGCATATCGCTGTTGGGCAGTTGCGCCTCGGGCACATCCAAAGGGAGCAGGGTTGTCCCGACTCTGCCAGGCGAACTGCGCTCCATCAGGAGTTTTCGGCGATTCGATTCCAGTTGTTCAAATAGACTCGTCATCTGCCTGTTCCGATCTCTGCCAGAGCGCCGGCGAGACGTTCAATCTCCTCTCGGGTATTGACCTCTGTCGCGCACACCAACATGCCGTTGGGAATCTGTGCTGTTATGTCCAGCCCTCCGATGATCTTGTAGTCCAACAACTTTTCGTTGATTTCAGAGGGAGGCAAAGAACATTCGACTACGAACTCCTGGAAGAACGTTCCGTTGGCCTGGACCGTGTAGCCCGGAATATCATCGATTAGTTTGGCCGCGTAGTGGGCTTTGTGATAGCAAAGCTCGGCGATGTGACGCATGCCCCGCTTCCCATGAGAGGACATATACACGGTGGACATCAACGCGATCAAGGCCACCGCTGTGCAGATATTTGATGTTGCCCGCTCCCTCCGGATGTGCTGTTCTCGTGTCTGCATTGTCAGCACGTAGGCGGTGCGGTCCTTGGTATCGACGGTCTTGCCCACGATTCGCCCTGGCATCTGGCGGAGGTATGCCTGCTTGCAGGCGAACAGGCCCACGTATGGCCCTCCAAACGTCGGAGGGACGCCCATCGGCTGGCCTTCGCCTACAACGATGTCTGCGTCATAATCTCCGGGCGGCCTGAACATCGCCAGCGAAATCGGGTCCGCGCTCACGATCAGCAACGCGTTGTTGTCATGGGCGAGCTTGGATAGCGATTCTAAATCTTCCATATAGCCGTAGAAGTTGGGTTGTTGGACGATCAGGCAAGCTGTGCCTTCTTCAAGCTCGGTCTGGCCGCTCTTGAAGGTGTCTATATTGAGTCCGGGAGCCTGTGCGTACGTGTCCAGCACCTCGCGATAGAGTGGCGACACGGTGTCCATTATGGAGATTCGGTTATTCTTGGTGATGCGGGCCGCCATCAGCGCGGCTTCGGCCATCGAGGTCGATCCGTCGTACATCCCCAAGTTGGCGACTTCCATGCCAGTCAATTGGCAAATCAGAGTCTGAAACTCGTAGGCTGTCTGGAGCGTGCCCTGCGAAACCTCAGGTTGGTAGGGCGTGTAAGCGGTCATGAACTCGCTGCGGCCCGTTATCTGGCGGACGACGGCCGGGATGTGGTGTCGATAGACTCCGGCGCCCAGGAAGCAGGCGTAGTTTCCGGGGACCATGTTGGAGGAGGCAAGCTCTTGAGCGTGGGCCATCAACTCCGGTTCTGACAGCGCTGGTGGCAAATCAAGGCTGTCGGCGGTGTAACCCTCGGGGATGTCTTTGAACAGTTCGGCGACACTATCGACGCCGATGGCTTCAAGCATCTGGCGCCGGTCTTCGTCTGTGTTGGGAGTGTATGGGGACTGGTAGTCGCTAGCCGCCATATCGTGATCAGACTTCGTTGTCGAGGAATGACTGGTAGTCGTCAGCAGAGAGCAGGGTGTCGATTCCGGAAGCATCGTCGAGTTCCACTTTCAACATCCATCCCTGCTCGAATGGGCCTTCGTTGACCAGCTCTGGATTGTCGATTAGTGATTCGTTTCGCTCCACGACCTTGCCGCTGACCGGCGAGTACAGGTCAGACACCGCCTTGACGGATTCGATTTCGCCCATCTTTTCGCCCTGAGTTAGTTGAGCGTCCACATCGGGGATTTCGACGAACACAACGTCGCCCAGATTGTCCTGCGCGAACTCGGTGATTCCCACTACAACGACAGAGTCAGATTCGGTCCTGACCCATTCGTGCTCTTTCGAATACTTCAAGTCTGGAGGGTTCATGCGTTGTTACTCCGTGTATAGAAGGGGAGTGTGGTTATCTTGGCCTCGACCGGGCGTCCGCGTATATCGACATAAATCGTGGAATTCAGGGTCGAATATTCGATAGGAACATAGCCCAAACCTATATTCATGTCAAGCGTGGGCGAGGGGCTTCCACTGGAGACCTGGCCAATGGTGTTCTGACCATCTGAAATATTATATCCATGCCTGGGTATCCCTCTCCCGATCATGTTGAATGCCACCAATTTTCGGCTGGGGCCTTCGTCTCTGATCTTCCTCAACGCGATGCCAGCCACGTAACCGTCTCTGTCGGGGTCTACGAACTTATCCAGCGAGGCTTCATATGGGTTGATGGACGTGTCCATGTCGTTGCCATGCAGGAGCAGACCGGCCTCCAGCCTCAGCACGTCACGGGCGCCGAGTCCGCAGGCAGCCGCGCCTGAATTCATCAGGTCTCGCCAGATATCAGATGCGGCTTCTGCGGGAACGATTATCTCGAAACCGTCCTCGCCCGTGTAACCTGT
>JASLRP010000462.1 GCA_030743915.1 SAR202 cluster bacterium
ATGTTTCGTTTGCTCCGTGAAATTATCTCTGATATATTGGATTCCGATGGAGGGGTCGCATAGTGGCCTAGTGCGGGCGCCTGCTAAGCGCTTAGGGGTAGAAATGCCTCTCGCGGGTTCGAATCCCGCCCCCTCCGCCACCTGAAAATGGACATATCAGGATAATTTGCAACTATGGAAAGTTACTACATCTGGACAGTCGGATGCCAGATGAACAAAGCTGACTCCGAGCGCATGGAAAGCGCCCTGGGTCAGATGGGCCTCGGCCCAACCGATGCCCCCCACGATGCCGATGTCATCGTTCTCAACAGTTGCGTCGTCCGCGAGAGCGCCGAGGACCGAGTCATCGGCATGCTGACCAGCCTCAAACCCGTCAAACAGAAGGACCCCAACAAGGTCGTGGCATTGATGGGATGCATGGTCGGCCCTCAAACCAAGACCCTTCAGAAACGTTACCCATACGTTGACGCCTTCATGCAGCCCCAGCAGTTCGGTCAGCTTTTGGAAATCGTCGGTGAGCGAATCGGCGTTGACCCCGAAGGCTGTGTCGGCCCTCTCACCGCCAATGCAGGCGTCGCGACCTACATCCCCATCATCCACGGTTGCGACAAATTCTGCGCCTTCTGCATCATTCCCTATCGGCGGGGCCGTGAGGAGAGCCGCCCGGTGGACGAGATCGTTCACGAGGCCCGAATGCTGGCCCGTCGAGGCGTCAAAGAAATCACGCTGTTGGGCCAGAATGTTGACTCCTACGGCCACGACCTTCCCGGCTCAGTGGACCTCGGCAACCTCCTATCAGCAGTCAACGAGGTCGAAGAACTCGAACGCGTCCGATTCCTGACCTCTCATCCCTACGACATGAGCGACCACATAATCGACACTATCGCTCAGCTCGACAAGGTCTGCGAGCACGTGAACCTGCCATTCCAGGCGGGCGACGATCAAGTATTAACAAACATGAGGCGCGGGTACTCCAACGACGACTACCGCGCCATAGTCGAAAAGATTCGAAAACGGATTCCCAACGTGTCACTGGCGACCGACCTGATAGTCGGATTTTCCGGCGAAACGGAGCCGCAATTTCAGCGCACTCTCGAAATGGTCAGAGACATAAGATTCGACAAAGTTCATTCCGCAGCATACTCCACAAGGCCCGGGACAATCGCCGCTCGGATGATGGACGACGATGTGCCCCACGAAGAAAAAAAGCGTCGCCTGAACGCCATCGACACCCTCCAGGAATCAGTGTCGGCAGAGATCAACTTGGCCCTTCAGGGAACGACGCAGGAAATCCTGGTCGAAGGCCAAAAACGTGGCCGCTGGTTCGGGCGAACCCGAAACGACAAGCTCGTCTATTTCGACGACGAAATCAACAGAAGCGGAGAGATGGTGAAAGTGCGAATCGAGCAGGCTGGCTCCTGGTCGCTTCAGGGCGCTCTCACCGTCTGACATTAACGGGGCGCCTGCGGTTCGTTCCGCTAGCGCCTTTGGTTTAGGTTCCAGCGTAGCTGGATCACTAGGACTCTGATAGGAGTCACGAATAGATGGTAATCGAAACAAAAACACCCACAATTCCAATTACCGAGATCGAGCAGTCAGCATTCTGCCAGACCGACGAGGAACTTGTCGCCAAGCCCCTGGCGGAGGAGTTCAATGCCGGGGTCCGATGGCAAAAACTGCCCATCGAATACATGCGCATGTCTCCCGAGGAACTGGACCGGCGAATCGCAGCCGCCAGAGCCAAACTGGGCGACACAGCCGTGATTCTCGGCCACCACTATCAGCGAGACGAGATCATCAGGTTCGCTGATTTTCGAGGCGACTCCTTCAACCTGTCTCAGTTTGCGGCATCCCAGGGCCAGTCGCAGTACATCATATTCTGCGGCGTCCACTTCATGGCCGAGACAGCCGACATCCTGTCAGGCTCCCATCAACAGGTCATCCTGCCAAACCTGACCGCCGGATGCTCGATGGCCGACATGGCGCATATTGACGATGTTATGGACTGCTGGGACGATCTCGAACGCGTCCTCGGCGACCACGGCGGAATCGTGCCCATTACCTACATGAACTCAACAGCGGCAATCAAAGCGTTGTGCGGACGCAACAACGGCATCGTATGCACATCGTCCAACGCTCCCGCCACCTTCGACTGGGCATTCGAGCGCGGACAGCGAGTCCTGTTCCTCCCCGATCAGCATCTCGGACGCAACACCGCCCTTAAGATGGGCATTGGCGTTGACGAAATGGTCGTTTGGAACCCCTTCAAAGAGCTTGGAGGAAACACCGAAGAGCAACTCATAAACGCCAAAATGATCCTGTGGCAAGGCCACTGCTCTGTGCACACCAGGTTCACCGTCGATCAGATCGGCAAGGCGCGTGAAACCTACCCCGACATCCACGTAGTAGTGCATCCCGAATGCACAATGGATGTCGTGAACGCGGCAGACTCCCACGGCTCCACCGAGTACATCAAAAAGGCTATCTCAGAGGCTCCCGCCGGAACGCAGTGGGCCGTCGGAACCGAGGTCAGCCTCGTCAACCGCATCGCCGCGGAGAACCCCGACAAGCTGATATTCTGTCTCGACCCCGTCGTCTGCCCGTGCTCCACCATGTACAGAATCCATCCGGCGTACCTGTCCTGGGTGTTAGATGGCCTGAACGAAGGCGTTGTCGTCAACCAGATCGCCGTCCCCGACGACATCGCAGAGCAGGCGAAAATCGCGCTGGACCGGATGCTGGCAGTCGTCTAAGATTGCAGCAACACTGAATGTAAATTAGGCCCATTCCGACTCGGATGGGCCTATTGTTTTATGAATGACGTAGAGTGAACGTATGCAGATTACTAGAGACATCCGGGACTTGATCGACCGGACTCTGGCCGAGGACCTGAGCATCGGCGACCCCACCACAGACATACTGGTGCCGCCCGACCTGGAGTCCACAGCGGTTCTCCTCGCCAAAGAGGATGGCGTTTTGGCAGGCCTCGATGTTGGCCTCGAAGCGTTCCGCCGATTCGATGATCGAGCGTTGACCACCCCTCTTCTGGAAGACGGAGCGTCGATCAGAGTCGGCGACCATCTGGGAACGATCCAAGGCAGCGTTGCATCCTTGTTGAAAGCAGAGCGCACCGCGGTCAACTTCATGCAACGCATGAGCGGCATAGCAACTCTGACCCAGCGTTACGTGAAGGCGGTGGAAGGCCACCCGGTCAGAATCGTTGACACAAGAAAGACGACACCGGGACTGAGGTTCTTAGAGAAGTATTCAGTCCGAATGGGCGGTGGCCACAACCACCGCCAGAACCTCGGAGATGGCATACTCATCAAGGACAACCACATCGACGCCCTGCGGGGTGATGGCATGAGCCTGGGAGACGTGGTGAAGAAGGCGATCCGTGAAGCATCGCACACCATCCGAGTCGAGGTCGAGGTGGAAAACCTGGAGCAACTTGACGAGGCATTGGACGCGGGCGCTGGAATCATATTGCTCGACAACATGGACGTGGAACAGATGACCACCGCAGTCCAGATTGCCAGAGGAAAGGCGTTCACCGAAGCTTCCGGCGGCATCACGTTGGAGACGGTTCGCGCCGTGGCGGCAACAGGAGTGGATATTATCTCCGTCGGCGCCCTGACCCATTCAGTGCCCGCGCTGGACATCAGCATGGACATGCTGGACTGACTTGGAGGGTTCAATGCGCGCCAACGCTGGGATGGTGATACTGGTCTCGATACTCGTCATCCTGGCCGTGCTGGGCAGTCGCGGCGGCGTCGCGTCCGATCTCCCCCCTTTGCCCCCTGAAACGCGCGTCAACAGAATCGCTGTCGTCGGGTTGGACGGATTGGTCCGCTCCATTAAACCTGACGGCACACGAGCGATTGAGATTTCAGGAGCCGATGGTTTCTTCACCTGGCCCACCTGGGCGCCAAACGGAAAGAAATTGGTGTATTCGGGTTTGGTCAATGACGCCGGTGTAGAGCCCAGTATCACACTGTTCGAGTACGCAAACAACACCGGAATCTCTCGGAAGTTACACGTTGGTGTTCCCGGCTTCGCCGGCCTGCTGGCAGAAGGCGTCGTCCACTACCCCTTGTGGTCGCCCAACAGCGAAAAATTGGCGTTTGTCGGCGTCACCTCGGAAACCGGGCTCACCCTGTTTCTGGATGATCTGACAGACGATCCCAGTTCCCAGTATGTGCTGGACCGGGGGCCCCTGTGGATGTCGTGGTCCAGTGACTCATCTCACCTGTTGGTCCACAGGGCAGACGAACACTTCCTGGTGGACACCGACGACCCTCTGGAAGTGACTCAAATAGGCGTGAATTCATTGGCATACCGGGTCCCAGCCTGGAAACCCGACGAGCCATCAATCACGTTTGCTCGTGACGTCAGCCCCTCGAATTCGATTATTTACGGCGCTCCTGTAACGCCCGACGGCGTGGGAATGGCTATCCCAATCGCCAACGTCTCATCCGACTCCGCGTTCCAGTGGTCCAGAGACGGCAGCAAACTGGCCATAGCCGACACCAGCAGGCTGGTGTTGCATCTGGGAGGGCGAGCGCAGATATTCAGAGAGTTGAGAATCTTCGACTCGGCGGATTTCACCGAACTGGCGACGCTGAGCGACAACATCCTGGCCTACTTCTGGTCCCCAGACGGCACGAAGATTGCTTACGTGTCGATACCAGACGGCCGAGGCAACCTGCGCTGGACACTATACGACACCGAGTCTGGGGTCAGCACGCAACTCGTGGATTTCGTACCCTCCCCCGACCAGATGACCATGTTCCAATTCTTCGACCAGTACGCCTACTCCCACTCACTCTGGTCGCCAGACAGCCAGTTTCTGGTGTTCGCTGGCACGCTGAGCGAGCAGGCGGTCACAGCCTCATTCGAGACGCACCCCGGCCACACCGGACTCCACGTATTCGTTCTTGACACGGGGCCAACGCTGGCAATCGAAGCCATAACCACTGGACTGTTGGGATTCTGGTCGCCCATCTAGGTCACTGGTGAGATCACTCAGCCACGGCGAGGCCGATTGCGGTCCTCGGAGTCCAGCATAATCGTGACTGGCCCGTCATTCTCTATCGACACGAGCATGTGAGCCTGAAACTGCCCGGTCTCAACGGTCAACCCGGACTCCTTGAATTTGCCCAGCGTCACATCGAACAGGGCCTTGGCGTCGTCCGGCAAACCCGCGTCGGTGAAACTGGGACGTCGGCCCTTGCGAGTGTCGCCGTACAGCGTGAACTGGCTGATGACCAGCAGTTGAGCTTCGGTGTCCAGTGCCGAGAGATTGAATCGGCCTTCTTCGTCAGAGAAGATGCGCAGGTTCAGAATCTTGGGAACGATGTAGTCGGCGTCTGCTTCCTCGTCCTCGCGGGATATTCCGACAAGAACCACAAGGCCGGGACCTATCTGTCCGAGAGTAATGCCGTCAACCGAGACAGCCGCTTTTGACACCCTTTGAATCAGGGCGCGCAAGAGTCAGTCGCTCTTTGACGCAGCGGTCGATGTGGACTCGGCCTTTGAGTCTGAAGAAGATTCAGACTTGGAGGAAGACTCTGACTTCTCCGATTTTGACTCGGAGTCGGATTCCGACTCTTTCTTGTCAGCGCCGGTGCCGTTATTCCCTCGACCTTTGCCATAGTCGTTAACGTACCAGCCGCTGCCCTTGTAGATTACCGGAGGAGCGTGGAACTGGCGGTTGGATGTGGAGCCGCACTCTGGGCACGGCATCACCGTCTCTGAGTCGAAAGACTGGCGCAATTCGAACCGGTGTTCACAGTTACTGCACTTGTAATCGTACCGTGGCAAATGGGGCCTCCCAGAGTTCTGAATAATTAGCAGTCAACGACGTTGACTGCTACCGCCATCTATCAATTTAGCATCGGCCAGAAATGCTGTCAAATAGATTTAGCTTTGAAAGCATGCAAAAAACAGGCGCATAGCGCAACCCATTTTCCATGCTGAGTGGAAGCGAAGCATCTGGTCGCAACAACCAATGATCACGCGCGCCCGGTGAGATTCTCCGATTCACGGCGCCAGATTAACGCCCCTTCGGCCTCATCAGGCGACCTCAGTCCCTCGGCACAATCGGCAATTTCACATGCGAGGGGTACTCGTCGGTGTGGAACACGTGCTGAAGCGCCGAGACGAACTCAAGGTCCGAGCCTATCTCCTCGCCAGTGTTCGTGTTCCTGTCAAACCTCGGGAAGTTGGACGACGAAATCTCCAAGCGAATCTGATGCCCCTTCATGAACAGGTTGCTGTTGGCCCACAGGTCTATCGTGTACTCATAAACCTGTCCCGGCTGAAGCAGACTCGCTGGCTGTTGAGGATTCCTGTACCTCGCTCGAATTATTCCGTCCGTGAGGTTTCGAGCATAGCCATCGGGATGAACATCAACCAACTTGCCGGTGAAATCAGTGTCATGGGCCGACGAGGACGCAAACAGCGTGACCGTGATTGGCCCCGTAACCTCGACATCGGCTTCCAAAGGAGGAGTGCTGTACACCAGCACATCCTCCCGACCCTCCACCGGACGCTGATCGTAAACACCCGATGCCATGAAAGCGGGATCACAGCACAGGCCACCGCCCAGCGTGGGCACGGGTAGCAGTGGATTGTAAGCATAAACATCCGGCGATTCCTCGCCCGATGGAGCCTCGGTCGACAGCGCCCCGTCGCCATTGAACGTGTTCGCGTTGCCCTTGCTGTGAAGATAGAAGCTGACAGTTTCTGCCCTCGAAAGCGGCCACTCGTCCTCGTAGCGCCAGACGTTCTCGCCCTCTACGAAGATTCGCACCGGCTGTTCATCCGCCACGCCGTTGTCCTCTCCGCGCAGCCAGTGATCGTAATACCTGAGCATCTCCCCGCCCAGGTCGATGGCCGCTCCTGCTGCCCGAGTTCCGAAATTGTACTCTCCGGACACTGAGGGCGGCGACCCGCCATGCACCCACGGTCCGATGGTCAGCCTCTGTCCCTTGCGCGCCTCGTTAGTAGCGCCCAGTTCCTGCATGCGAGTGAAGTTCCGAATCGTCCCTCCCAGGAAAATGTCATGCCACCCGCCGAAATTATAAGCAGGCACCGAGATATTGGAGTGCGATTCCTCAATCGAAACGGCCTTCCAGTAGTCATCGTTCTCGGGGTGAGCCAGCCAGTCGTAGTAGTAAGGCGCAAGCTCGCCTTTGAGATGAGGCATATCTTTCATCGGCAGGTGCAGATATCCGTGAGTCAGGTTGTCCTTGGCTTCGATCACGCGCTCCAGGTCTTCGTCTGTCAGGTGCAGCCTGCGGGAGAGGTTGCCCCAGTTCGCCGAGGTCAGCGCGCCAATCGCCCACGAGAGGTTGAAGCCCAGTTCGAACGCCCCGCCCTGCCAGGCCCAGCCCTCGTGATAGTCAGAAGCCGTCACTCCTGGCACGATAGCCGCCAACGACGGAGCGCCGGACTTCGCCGCCAGCCACTGGGTCGCTCCAACGTACGAAACGCCGTACATCCCAACCTTGCCGTCGCACCAAGGTTGGCCTGCGACCCACTCCACGGAATCGTATCCGTCGTCGATCTCATTCACGAAGGTGTAGAACACCCCATCCGAGGCATAACGGCCCCGAACGTCCTGAATCACGACTGCATAACCGTGCATCGCTGCCCGGATCGCGTCCAGAGTCCCCGTCCTATTCATTCCGGCTGTCTTGTCGTAAGGAGTCCGCTGCAAAAGCGCCGGAACGCCGCCAGAAACGTCTGGTCGGAAGACATCGGCGAATGTGGTGGTGCCGTCGCGCATCATGATCGCGACGTTATAGTCGAATTTTACCGAGTATGGCCCAGGCATTAGATTCCCTCCATAGGGCTTGGTCTGACACTGTGTTCAACAGCCGCGCGCTCAACGGCGGGTGTGACTTTAGCACAGCACACATGTTCCTGCAACTGACCATTGCTGCCTTGCCGCATTGGCGCGACTCCAATAATTCATCCTCTATCAAAACCTTCGTATTGGCCGGTGACTCAGGGTTTGTTACAATCGGCCACACCAACACCAAGCATTAGCCTGTAACCAACGCCCCAGGGAGCATGCAGCATGCCATCGACACAGGACCTGAAAGACAGGGTCAGCGCGGAAATAGACCGCAGGGCCGACCAGCTAATCCAGACCGCCAAGACAATTCTGGCAAACCCGGAGCCGGGATTCAAAGAATTCAAGACTGCAAAACTCGTCGGAGAGGTCTTCGACAGTTTTGGCATCGCACATCAGGACGGTATCGGAATTACCGGACTCAAAGGCTACCTTGAGGGCGCAACTCAGGGGCCGACAATCGGCGTCATGGGCGAGTTGGACTCCCTGAAAGTTCAGGGACATCCCCACGTCGATTCTGAGACCGACGCCGCCCACGCATGCGGCCACCACTGCCAGATAGGCATGATGCTGGGAGTCGCCGCCGGCCTCCAGGCCGAAGGCGTCCTTGAAAATCTCTCCGGTAGAATCGCCCTCATGGCTGTGCCTGCCGAGGAATACATCGAAGTCGAATATCGCGATGACCTGCGCAGAGAGGGCAAACTGGAGTTCATCGGCGGCAAGCCCGAGTTCATCCGCCTCGGAGCGCTGGACGACGTGGACATCGCCATGATGACCCACACCTCCAGCAACACCGAGGAGGGCAAGATAGCCTACGGCGGCACCAACAACGGCATGGTAGCCAAGAGAATCCGATTCCTCGGTCGCGCCTCCCACGCCGGCGGCGCTCCCTGGCTGGGAGTCAACGCCCTCAACGCCGCGATGATCGCCATGTCGGGCATCCACGCCCAGCGCGAGACCTACCAGGACGCCAACACCGTGCGAATCCATCCCATCATCACCCAGGGCGGCGTCGCCGTAAGCTCCGTCCCTTCCGACGTGAGGATGGAGACCTACGTCCGAGGCGCCAATACCGAGGGGTTCCTCGACGCGTCAATAAAGGTCGACCGCGCCCTTAGAGGTGGAGCGATGGCCGTCGGCGGAAGCGTCGAAATCACGACTCTCCCCGGCTACCTGCCCATCCAGAGCGACGAATCAATGCTTGATCTCTACCGAGTCAACGCCGCCTCACTGGTCGGCGAGGACAACCTAGTTCGCCTGCGACACCGCACCGGCTCCACCGATATGGGCGACGTTTCCCAGCTCATGCCGGTCATCCACCCCTACGTCGTCGCGGCCACCGGAAACGGCCACGGCATCGACTACGTTGTGCAGGACTACGAACTTGGAGTCATTACCGGAGCCAAAGCGATGGCCATGACCGTCATCGACCTGCTGTCCGACGGCGCCCAAAAGGCCAATCGCATCAAAGCCGAGTACAACCCCCCTCTAACCAAAGATTCCTACCTGTCCCTCATGCGCGGCATGCTCAAAGAGGGAACGTACACCAAGTAGCGCCCACTTCCTGGAGGAACCATGTCCACCCTCGAAGACCTCAAAAACAAAGCTCAGGCCGCCATCGACGACCGCGCGGAGTGGTTGATTCGCAACGCCCGCACCATCCTCGACAACCCGGAACCCGGATTCCACGAGATCAAGACATCCCGGTTCGTCAGCGAGAAAATGAGCGAGTTGGGCATCGACCACGAGAGCGGCATCGCCCTCACCGGTCTCAAGGGCGTTGTTCAGGGAGGAAAGCCCGGCCCGACAGTCGCGGTGATCGGCGAGTTGGACTCTCTCCGAGTCCTGGACCATCCCCACACCGACCCTGACACCGGGGCCGCCCACGCCTGCGGCCACCACTGCCAGACGCCCATGATGCTGGGAGCCGCGGTCGGCCTGATGCTCCCGGAGGTCCTGGAAAACCTTGCAGGCAACATCGCATTCATAGCCGTGCCGGCAGAGGAATTCATCGACGTTGAGTACCGCTGGGGACTCCACCAGAACGGCACGCTGGGCCTCATGGCTGGCAAGCAGGAATTCATCCGTTTGGGAGCCTTCGACGACGTGGACATGGCCATGATGGTCCACACTTCATCCGATTCTCAAGAATCCGCCAAGTTCGCCCTGGGCGGCACCAGCAACGGGCACGTCGTCAAATTCGTCAAATTCATTGGCAAAGCCTCCCACGCCGGAGGATCGCCTCATCTGGGAGTCAACGCCCTCCAAGCCGCAATGGTCGCCCTCAACGCCCTCAACACCCAGAGAGAGACCCTGCGAGACGAGAACAACGTCCGCCTCCACGGAATCATGACCCAGGGCGGCGTCTCCGTTAACTCCATCCCTGCCGACGTCCGATACGAGGGCCGAGTCCGGGGCCGCACCGCCGAGGCCATTGCCGACGCCAACGCAAAGATGGACAACTGCCTGCGGGCCGGCGCTCTCACAATGGGCGCCCAGGTCGAAATCGTCACGATCCCCGGTTACCTGCCTATGAAAAATCACGATGGCATGATGGAGATATTCAAACAAAACGCCATCGAAATCGTCGGAGAGTCCGAGATCGTGACCCATCCCGCCGACCGCAACCGTGGCGGCTCCACCGACATGGGCGACCTCAGCCAGATCATGCCCGTCATCCACCCCTACACAACCGCCGCCACAGGCTCCGGCCACAGCGTCGACTACGTCGTGCAGGACTACACCCAGGCAGTCGTCAACCCGGCCAAGGCGATGGCCATGACCGTCATAGACCTGCTATACGACGACGGCCAGAAAGCCAAAGAACTGCTCGACAACCACCAGCCGCTGCTGAACAAGAACAGCTACCTCAACTTCCAGAACTCCCGCCTCACCGAGGAACGTTATATTGGGGAGTAGCTTTCGGCAATCAGCCCTCAGCGATTAGCTTTCCGCCGCCAGGAGCCTCGCCATTCTGAGACCGGAGTCGAAGAATCTCGTCGCGCGAGCGCCAACGGTCGAAATACCTGCGACCAGATGCTTCACTCAGTTCAGCATGGCGAGATGGGGCGCTTGACCAAAATTTCAAGCTCTACAATTCTGCGCCCGCGACCCAACTTTTTTCTGCGCAATCCGTTACAAAATACAGCACCGTATAATAATAGGGGCGCCTCCTTGCGCTCGCCGAATTCACGTCTGAAAGTTACGGACTCGTAACATTCGTGAAACCCAGGCGAAACGCGAGTGTGGCACAATGAAATAGTGGAGTTAAGCGCGGCTCCGGTTCAATCAACCCTCGCCAACGCAACCGCCGTCAACGACTGCTGTCACATCAAGACCAGGAGACACACAGATGAACCTCGCAGGGCTTCGGGAACTCAATCAACAGGTTGAACGAGAGGCGTCCTTCCTCCAGAACCTCCTCGCCGAGATTCGCAAGGTGATGGTGGGGCAGGACGCTCTGGTAGAGCGGGTGTTAATCGGCCTGTTGGCAGATGGACACATCCTCCTCGAAGGCGTGCCCGGCCTGGCGAAGACTCTCCTTGTCAAAACCGTCTCCGAGGCCATCCACTCGGATTTCTCCCGAATCCAGTTCACGCCAGACCTCCTGCCAGCCGACCTCATTGGCACCCAGATTTACAATCCCCGGACTTCAGAATTCACGGTTCATCAGGGCCCGATATTCGCCAACATGATTCTCGCCGACGAGGTGAACCGCGCCCCTGCCAAGGTGCAGAGCGCACTCCTGGAGTCCATGCAGGAGCGTCAGGTCACCATCGGCGACCACACCTATCCCCTCAGCGAACTGTTCCTGGTTCTCGCCACGCAGAACCCTATCGAGCAGGAGGGAACTTATCCCCTCCCAGAGGCCCAGGTGGACAGATTTATGCTCAAAGTCCTGGTGGACTACCCCACCCGAGAGGAAGAGCGCGTGATCGTGGACCGCATGACCGGCCTGGAATTGCCTAACATCGCGCCCGTCGTCACCCAGGACGACATCCTCCGAGCCAGAGAGGTCGTTCGCTCCATCTACGTGGATGACAAGGTTAAGGAATACGTCCTCGACCTCGTGCAGGCCACAAGATCGCCTGAAAACGGTCTCCACGACCTGAAACCACTCATCGCTTATGGCGCCTCTCCCAGGGCAAGCATATATCTGATAACTGCCGCTCGCGCTCACGCATTCCTGCGGGGCCGGGGCTACGTCGCGCCCGAGGACGTCAAACAATTGGCAGGCGACGTGCTTCGCCACCGCGTCATCACAACCTACGAAGCAGAGGCCGAGTCCATAACCTCTACCGATCTGGTCCAACGGATTCTCGACAACGTCGAAGTGCCTTAACCGACGCAAAAATGACAATACTCACCGAAGAACTCGCTGACAAGATAAAGCGAATAGAGATAACGGCCCGACATCTGGTCACTGACACATTGGCCGGCGAATACCATTCCGTGTTCAAAGGCATGGGCATGGAATTCGACGAGATGCGCCCCTACAATCCGGGAGATGACGTCCGACGCATCGATTGGAATGTCACCGCCCGCATGGCCACGCCCTACATTCGCAAATATCAGGAGGAACGAGAGCTAACCGTGTTCCTGGCAGTGGACGCCAGCGGGTCCTCTGATTTCGGCACCTCCGGGCAGTTCAAACGGGAGCTGGCAGCAGAGTTGGCAGCCGTATTGTCCTTCGCCGCCACGACCAACAACGACCGCGTCGGCCTCTTGATTTTCACTGACAAGCCCGAACTCATCGTGCCGCCGAGAAAGGGGAAAAGGCACGTTTTGAGAATGGTGCGAGACCTGCTGGTCTACTCCCCTGAAGGCCGCGGCACATCCATAGAATCTGCCCTCGACACCATAAATCGGGTCGTGAAACGCCGAAGCATCACATTTCTGATTTCTGATTTCCTGGCCGATCCTGAGAGCCTGCGCAGGCCCCTGGCCGCCACCAATCGGCGTCACGATGTCATAGCTCTGGACCTCCACGATCCGATGGAGCATCAGATCCCAGACGTCGGTCTGATGGCCCTTGAGGACGCCGAGACCGGCGAGCTTGAATGGGTCGACACCAGCAATAAAGCGTGGCGACAGGCTTTCGAAGCCCGAATTCTTGATCTCGAACAACAGAAAAGGCGTATGCTCTCATCTCTGGCCATCGACCATATACAGATTTCAACCGACCGGGGATACGTCGTCGAACTCAACGAATTCTTCGCTCGACGATCACGACGCCGAGTCCGATGACGATGGGTGTTCTGAAATATGCGCGAGCGGCCTCGATCCGCAGTCCCTTTGTTGCAACGCTCATCGCCATCTTTGCGACGGCATCAACCTTGATCCTCAGCCCCGCGATTACGCATGCCCAAACCGTGCAGGTTGGCATCGGATTCTCACTGCTGGATCAGGACCTGACCGTGGGAGACCCGTTTCCCCTCACAATCTCAGCAATCCACCCGGAGGGCCACAATGTCATTTTCCCGAGGCTCCCGGTGGAGTGGGGCAGCTTCGAAGTCCTGAGCCAGGAACCCGTCGCCACCAGCGTCAACGAGGACGGATCGCTGACCACATCGCAGGTTATCGGAGTCGCCCTTTTCGCCCCCGGAGAACACACCACGCCGCCGCTGACCGTAACAATTCAACAGCCCGACAGCAGCGTGATCGAACAACCCGTTCGACCCGCCAACGTCTCGATTCTCTCAGTCCTCCAGTCCGACGACGCTGAGTTGCGAGACATCAAACCCCCAGCAGACGTATCGGTCCCATCCCTGTGGCCCTGGGCCGCCGGTGGAGCCTCGGCGATCGGTCTTCTGGCGTTGGCGGCGTTCCTCCTGTGGCAGAGACGCAGGGGCGCAGACCTGGCAGCCGAATACTTCGACCCCAGATCGCCATTCGAGATCGCGATGGACCAACTGGACGCCATCGAAGAACTTGACCTGCCAGCGTCCGAGCATTTCAAACAACACTACACGCTGGTGGGTGACACAATCCGGGGATACCTGCAACGTCAGTTCAACCTTCGAGCCCTGGACCTGACTACCTCCGAGACGCTGACACAGATTCGCCACTCGCAGGTGGCCCATGAGGAACACAGCGCCGTGGGTCGCATCCTTCGCGACTGTGATCTGATCAAGTTCACAGAATTTCAACCGGGCGTTGAGACGTCCTGGGACGTCGCGCACGACACCCGGGCCGCCATACGCCGAATCCAACCTCAACCGCAGGTAGCTGAAGAGTCCGGCCAGAAACCTGCCAGCGAGGTGACCTCATGAACATGACGTTCGCCACGCCCTGGGTCCTGGCCCTGCTTCCCGTGGTTCTGGCCCTGGCCCTGTACCCCCTGTTCGCCCGTGAACGGACCAAACCCGCCGGAATGCGATATTCCGACAACAGCCTGACGCGTGTCGAGGGACGCTCGCCGCGCCTGATGCTGCGGCCCATCCTCCCAGCGCTCCGTTGGATCGCGGTGGCCCTTGTCGTGGTGTCAGCCGCCCGACCCCAGTCCAGCGAAGCCCGTGAGGTCATCAGCGGCGAAGGCGTTGACATCGCTCTGGCCCTCGACATATCAGGAAGCATGGCCGCGCTGGACTTCGAGCCTCTCAACCGCCTTGAGGCGGCCACAGACGTCATCGCGAACTTCATCGATCAGCGAAAATACGACCGCATCGGCCTGGTCGTGTTCGCCAGCGAGGCTTTCGTCCAGAGTCCGCCTACCATCGACCATCGTGTGCTATTCGGAATGCTCGGAGAACTGGACCTCGCCGCATCCCTGGGACTGGAAGATGGCACCGCCATCGGTCTCGGGTTGGCGACGGGCGCAAACATGCTCAAAAGCTCTGAATCGGCGTCCAAGATAGTCGTCCTGCTCACCGACGGCGTCAACAACAAAGGCAACGTCGATCCCATTACCGCCGCCATAGCCGCCGAAACCCTGGACATCAAAGTTTATACCATCGGAATGGGCAACCCCGACGGCGTGCTGACCAATCGACGGGGACTCGGTGATCAACTGGTGATCCAGCGCTACGAATTGGACGAGGAAACGCTTCAGGAGATCGCCGACACCACCGGCGGCAAGTATTTCCGCGCCACAAACGCCGAAGGATTGCGAGAGATATATGACGAGATTAACGAACTCGAAACCTCCGAGATCGACGTCCGGCAGTTCATAAAGTATCGCGAGCTTTCCGGCTGGTTCCTCGTGCCTGTTCCATTGCTGCTTCTGCTGGAACTGCTGGCAGGCCTCACCTTCTTCAGGACGCTGCCATGACCTTCGGACAGCCAGACCTCCTGTACTTCCTGATTGCGCTCCCCGTCGCGGCGGGGGCGCTGTACTGGTCTCTCAAGAAGCGAAGCTCCGACATCCTCCGCATCGGCAACGCTGACCTCATCGCCCGATTGTATGCCTCCGTAAACCGGCGGGGCCGCAAAGCAAAACTCGGGTTGTGGTTCGTTGCCCTTGCCCTGGTGGTCGTTGCGCTCTCAAGGCCTCAATGGGGTTCAGAAACGGAGATCATTGAGCAGGAAGGTTCCCAGGTCATGATCGCCCTCGATATATCCAACAGCATGCTGGCGGAGGACATCAAGCCCAACCGACTCACCAGGGCCAAACTGGAAATCTCCGATCTCATGTCCAAGCTCGGTGGTGACGAGGTGGGACTCGTCCTGTTCTCTGGAGCGGCCTTCATTCAATTCCCAATGACTTTCGATTACACAACCGCCAGATCGTTCCTTGAGAACGCTCATCCCGGCATGATCTCCCGTCAGGGCACCGCCATCGGCGAGGCCATTGAGACTGCCATCAAGGGATTCGACGATACCAGGCCCAGCCAGAAAGTGATCATCATACTCACCGACGGCGAGGACCACGAAGGTGATCCAGTGCAAGCGGCCAGCGACGCTCTGGACGAGGGCGTGCTTGTGTACACCGTCGGGTTGGGCACGGGACAGGGCCAGCCCATCCCCGAGCCCGGAACGTTCAACGGCAACACACGATTCATGACCGACCGCAATGGCCAGACCGTCCTGTCCCGCCTCGACGAGGACACGCTCAAGGAAATCGCCCGCGCCGGACGCGGTCAATATTTCAGGGCCGGAGGAAACCCCACAGCGGCAGACGCCCTCGCCTCAGAACTGAGCGCTCTGGACAAAGTGTCCATAGAGAGCGAGTTCGAAACCCGAAGAATCGAACGATTCCAGATATTCCTCGCCGCCGCGCTGGTGGCGCTGGTGGCC
>JASLRP010000463.1 GCA_030743915.1 SAR202 cluster bacterium
AGCTGGTCACCGATGACTGTGACTGCGCCGAATTCCAGAGCTTCTGGAAACAGCAGTTCAAGGAGCGCACGCCCAAGGACGACAAGAAGATCGAGGAGGGCAAACTCCTACCCGAGGAATCGCTTCAGATATACCTGGGCATCGTCAACTATGGTTCGGGCGTCTTCACCGAGTCCATGCCTCTGACCACGCTGGCTGACGCCAACAACATCTTCAACCCTGAAAAGTCCAAGGGTGGAACAGGCTCGGGCAACGGCTCCAAGACCAGGGACGCTGACAACCCATCAGCCACAAGTTCCAAGAAAAAGAAGAAGGGTGACACCAAGGCCGATTCGAACTCTGGTTCAGGCACAGGCACAAATATCGCCAAGAAGCGGCAGGACGCTCTCCAGCATACCCTGGCCGCATGGCTCAACTTCGCAAGGGGCGCGTTGGACTGGGACGAGGATATCGTCATACAGGGTGGCACGGGCACAGGGACCAACGCCAAGCCCGCAGTGACAAAACCCTTCAGTGAGATCATCGCCGAGGTGGAAGCCATCCTGAACGACCCGGACGCAACGGCGGAAGATTACCAGCACGCCAGGAAGCTGGCCGAGTCTGCCAACAAGCTCGATAAGAACAACCCCGACTGCGACACAGGAACCGGGAGCAAGAGTTCGTCTGGGACAGGCACGGCTACTCAGGACACAAAGACAACCAAGAAATCTCGCCGATTCAGAAGAATCAGGTAATCGGCGAATTCAGGGACTAGACAACCGATCCCAAGATTGAACCACCTTGGGGACTGCCAACAATCCTTGGCGGTCAGGAGGAGAACGATGGCAACCACACGACCCGCGGTTTCGGGCAGGAAAAAGAGGCTTACTTTTCCTGTCATCGCGATATCCTTTGTCGTTCTCACTGCGCTCTGGTTTGGAGGCCCCAGCACCGTGCCAGTCTCGGCAGACCACATCCCTAGAGCCGCCCGATGAGATTGTGTACACCATCAACTTCGTAACTTCTGATGAAGACGCCGTCGGTCCCGGTGGTCTTGGCGCTAGTGGAAATATCACGCTGCTGGACATTGACTGGGACGAGGAGGCAACGGTCGGAGGCTTCACAAGTTTCGGTGGAGACACCAAATTCGCGGGCGTGACCATACCGATTCCAGAGTCGAAGTTCGGAGGGGAGATTGGCGGCGGCTCATCCGGCGAAGCCGGGTTCGAGCTAAACTTCGAAGACTTTGACAAAGGGACAATCGACGTAAAATACCCCATCGAGGCCACATTCAGCGTCCCCAAGAAGGACAAGTTCAGACGCGGCGATGTCATCACCATCGGGTCGTCGTGGCGGCTGATGCCAGGCGCTGCGCTGGACACGACTCCGCCCACAGTTGGCAAGGTGTCTCTCGATGGCAAGTTCGAGCTTCACGTTGAGGCGTTCTTCGAAGTCTGCGTATTCGTGTGTTCGGGGCGGGTCGTGGTGTTCCCATTCCCGGAACCTCCTCCAGGAATACTCAGCGCTCTCCTGAGCATTCTCCCTGTCGATCTTCCTGAGGATTTGGAAGAGGCCGAGCTTAACGACATACTCGGAGCGATTTATGACCTGGTCTTCGCCGGAACCGTTGACCTTGGCGAAGGGACACTGTTCACAGTGGACCTCGCCGAACCGGTCCACTTGGACGCTGAGGACGTTGCCACGTATATCGTTGACAACCCGGACGGCATTGATGGGCCTGTCGCGGAAGTTTTCGCATCACTGGGGGCAGGTATCGCTGTCCCGGACGTGATGTTCGAATTGAAGAAACAACTGATTCTACTTGCTCTTCCGGGGATGGCCGATGTGCTTGGGTTGGGAGATTCCATTGATATCCCTTCGATCGAAACAATCGTCGAAAATGCCGAAGACAATGGCGAGCTAGCTCTGGGAATGATGTTCGAGTTGATCCGTCAGTTGGATGCGATCGATGGCGGCCCTTCCCGCGAGACAAAGATCGGGGCTTTGACATTCTACCTGAGCAACTTCACGCCCTTCGGCTGTTGCAGTGGGACCCTGGGACTGCCGCAGGTGGAGACCACATCCTCGGTGGATGGCGATGGCCGACGGCTGCTGGCGAACGGCAGCGATGAGTTCGTTGACGTCACGATTGACCCGTTGGCATTTCTTCCCCTTCCAATACCTCTTGTATTCTCATTGGAAGTCGGGCCTTCTGGCGATTGCGCACTGAGTTTTGCGCCTTTTAGTTGGCTGAGTGACTGCGCCAGGCTTAATTTCACCATCGTTTCCCAACCGAATAACTTCACGCTCACCCAGAATTCGGATTTCCAATTCGACCCAACGCCGCGAGCCAAACTCACCTTCCCCCAGCCGGTGGCGTACACGGTTTCCCCGTGCGTTCCTGACAACGTGCTGGATCCGGCGAACCCTGTGGTGTGCTCAGGAACCTCCAGTGTAGTAGTGTACGATCTGGGCAGTGATATCGACATCACCGTTCCATCGGGCAGTTTCCACACGATGGACATCGTTCCAACGTTCCTTCTGCCCCACCGGATATCCAATGACACAGTCACAGATTTCGACGTCAACTCCAGCTTCAAGGCAGGGGAGTTCGGAGCTTCGACACCCAACTTTGAGATCATTCCCGCTTTCACGATAATCCCCAGAATATGCGTTTTTAGCCTATGCACCCCAGAGGTCCGATTCCCAGGACTGGAAGTGCCTGAGATAAATATTGGCCCACTGGGCCCCATGTTTGAAAAGCGGTTCGCTGAACTGCATCTCAGCGACGACTCGCTTTTTGACCAGGACCAGCCTCCCTGGACTTTGGCCGGATTCAACACCGAGACCGGCGGTGGCCTCCCGGTGGACGCCGAGGTGAAGCCCACTGCCAAGCTCGCAGGCCCCAATGTGCTTGACGAGGGACAGATAGGCGCGTTCAGCGGCGCTGACTCCGTTGAAATCGACTTTGGCGAAGTCTTGACCTTCGATTGGAACTTTGGCGATGGCATCAGCGACGTTGGCGAGACAGTTAGCCACGCCTACCTGGATAACCAGCCCGGCTCCAACCCACCGTATACCGTGTCGATGGAGGCCAACGACGGCCACGTCATCACCGACACCGCCACCCACAACGTTCAGGTGAACAACGTTGCGCCCACCCTGACTGTGCCCTCAACCAGGAGGACAGACGAAGGCAGCAAGATCGATCTGAGCATGTATCCCTTCAATCGACAGCTGCTCAACAACCCTGGCGCCGACCAGGGCACATCGGATTGGTCGGGTGACGTGAGCACAGCGACCTACGCGGCCCAGGGGACCGCTGGGCCGACCAGGGCCGAAGTTCTTGTGGACAACTCCACTCCGGGCTTCTACGTGGACCTGGGCGAGGACCTGGACGGCAGTTCGGATTTCTTCCCGGCCAACGATTCGCCTCCAGAGCCATCGATAACGATTTATAACAACTTCGACTTCAAGACCGACGAAGGGTCAAAGACATTCACGGGTCCCGGCGCTGTCGTGTTGTGCTTGACTCAAGAGGACAGTCTCTACGCCGACAAACTGTCGTCATTCCAGGCGACTAACGTCAAATCCGTCACGTTAACTGAGCACTGCCCTCCAGACACCGACAGTGATTTCCCCGGCCAGCAGGCAACCTACTATCCCGCTGCCGGCTCTACCAGCGTCAGCGTAAAGAACATGGGAGTTCATGACAACAAGATGGACGGAATCTATCTTGAGCCTGTGGACATGCCTGCCTCTGCTCCTCCCACGCCATCGATCGAAATCTTCAACAATTTCGACTTCAAGACCGACGAAGGGACCAAGACATTCACGGGTTCCGGGGCCGTCGCATTGTGCATGGCTCAAAGTGACAGCACGTTCAGCGATAAACTTTCATCCTTCAAGGCGACCAACGTAAAATCCGTCACCTTGACTGAGCACTGCCCTCCAGCCACCGACAACAGGTATCCCGGCTACCAGGTGACTTACTATCCTGATGCCGGTTCCACCAGCATCAGCGTAAAGAACATGGGAGACCATGACAACAGGATGGACGGAATCTATCTTGAGCCTGTGGACATGCCTGCCTCCGCTCCTCCCACGCCATCAATCGAAATCTTCAATAACTTTGACTTCAAGACCGACGAAGGGACCAAGACATTCACGGGTTCTGGAGCCGTCGCATTGTGCATGTCTGAAAGTGACAGCACGTTCAGCGACAAACTTTCATCCTTCAAGGCGACCAACGTAAAATCCGTAACCCTGACCGAGGACTGCCCTCCGGACACCGACCGCAGGTATCCACGCTATCAGGCGACTTACTATCCTCCTGAGGTAGGGGTTTGCGACCGCAGAGAGAACAGGGAAGTCGTCTTCATACCCCCTATTATCGGCATGATATTCGGAATCCCATTTGGCATGATCGAACTCCCCCTTGACTTCGGGCTCCCCACTGCCGAGGACTTCGAGGATGAGGGCTTGCCTCCCTACGAATTCGAAGTTATGGAAATTGAGATATGCGTAGAGTCTCACATCGAGCTTTCTACGAGTGTCAGCGTAATGAACATGGGAGCCCAGGATAACAAGGTCGACGGGATCTACCTTGAGCCTATCTCCGCTGCTTCCCCTGTGGACCCTAATTTCCCGCCCGTGACCTCGGCTCCAAACCTGTCTGTGGCATCGGGCAAGCTGGGTTCCTGGCTGTCCGGGGCGCGACCATCAGGCGGAGCCTGGAGTGGCGGCCCTGTGAGCATTCCTTCTTCCTGGCCTGACCAGCACGAGAACGCCATCGTCTATGAAATCGATGCAGGCGAGGGCGGCATCACCGACGTGGTGGCCCACTTCGCGGTCGATGACGGCATCTGGGTCTGGGTCAACGGCAATTACGTATATGGCGCAATCGAACCCGGCACAGACACGTCGGTGTTCGAGTACGCCAACATCTCTCTGCCTGATCTGTCACCTGGAATGAACTATATCCAGATACTGCGATCAGACGCCTTTGAAACATCCGATTACAAAGTGAAGATAACCGGCACGACTCACGGCGGCAGGCCCGCCGTGGACACGCCCGGCTCATTCTTCAGAGAGAACAATTACTTCTTCGGCGGCGCCGGAGTTTCATCTGCCAGCGCGCTCCAGCGCATAGACGTCAGCGCCGGAGCAGACCTGATCGACGAGGGCGGCGAAGTGGTCGGCGAGCTTTCGGGCTTCATCGGCGGCCATAGCATCACCAACGACTCGGCTATCGTAACCGCGACGTTCAAAGATGCCAGTGGCGCTCCGTTGCCTGGAACGATCCAGATCGGGCCAGTCTCCAGCGCCGAGCGCGATGGCGTAACCAGGATGCTTCAGCGTGTGTCCACGGGACCTGTGCCTCCAGGCGCCCGATTCGTGGACGTGACGATCTCGGCGTCCCGCGTCGCAGGCGACGACGCCGACGGCTACATAGACGACCTCAAGTTCATGCTGTTGGCTCCGGCAGGAGCCGTAGTCAGAGATGTGGGCCTGGGCGACACCCACAGCGGCACAGTGACATGGGGCGACGGAACGCCTTTGGAGAACGCTCTTGTCGAGCAGGAACCCGGCATCGCCAGGCTGCTGTTGAACCACGTGTACGTGGACGAGGTGGCCGGAGGACCGGACGGGCCTTTCGGGACCTTCACAGTGGACGTTCATGCCGAGGACGACGACCATCCGACGCTGCACAACGGCGAGGACAATGACTCCTTCGACGTCATCGTGGCCAACGTGCCGCCTGCCGTCAGCGGCATCAACACCGCGTTCGCAGTTAACGACAACGTGACGACCCTGGTCGCCACATTCGAGGACGCAGGCGTCCTGGACGGCCCGTGGAGCGCTTCGATCAACTGGGGCGACGGCGCTGTGACGCCGGGCATCGTTGACCAGGTCAACCAGCGAGTTACCGGGACCCACCAGTACACCAGTCCAGGCACAGGGCCTAACTTCGAAGTATTGGGCTCTGTCATCGTGACCGACGAGGACGGCGGGTCCGGCACAGGCTACGTGACCTTCACGGTCGTGCCTTTGAAGGTCCCTGGCGTCCACGCCAGCCCTGATCGCACCGTTTTGGAAGGCACACCTCTCACCGGTCTGGCCGGCGGCTATCTGCCTCTTACGCCTGGAGGGCCTGTGCCGGAGGGCATCACCTACGAGTACATGTACGACTTCGGCGACGGCACAACCTATGGGCCTGTGCCAGCTCCGGGCCTTGAGGGTCTGAGCGCGCCTGCCCACGCCTACGGAAGCAACGGGCAGTTCGTGGTCACCATCACGGTGCTGGGCATCGCCGATGGCAACATCATCGCCGCCGGAAGCGACAACTTCGTGTATAACATTCTGAACTCGACGCCATCGGTCAACTCGATTGCCGATCAGACGGTCAGCGAGGGTGACATGGTGACCGCCGTGGCGACCTTCAGCGGCCCCGGCGAGGCTGACCATCCGTCCGCATCCATAGACTGGGGCGATGGCAGTCCGCCTGTGCCCGGCACGGTCAACCGCGTCACCAGGACGGTCACAGGCACACATGTGTACGCCGAGGACGGCGCATACAATGTGACCGTGACAGTGGAGGATGACAACGGCGCCAGGGGCAGCAACTCGTTCTCCGTGACGGTTCACAACAGCACGCCGACGGTGAC
>JASLRP010000464.1 GCA_030743915.1 SAR202 cluster bacterium
CTTCGAGAACCATTCCAGACCCAATTGACTCATCTGCAAAAGGTCTCGCCATCCCGAAATCGCATAATTTCACTGCGCCATCTAAGTTGATTAGGACATTGCTTGGCTTTACGTCACGATGAAATATATTTCTCGAGTGGGCCAAGCTCAATCCCTTGGCGACCTCAATCGCGACGACTAGAACTTCGTCTAGCTCTCTCTCTTCCCTCCACTCTGCTCTCATTTTCGTCTTGAGATCACCGCCATCCATATATTCGGTGATCATGTAGACTCCGTCGGCTTTCTCAAAATTGTATATGCGCACAATATTGGGGTGATTGAGATTCGCCAGTCTCCTTACCTCGCGTCTGGCCCGGCGAATATAACTTTCATACATGTGCGGTTTGAACTCGCATAATGCAACATATATTTCAAGAGTCTCATCCCACACCTGGAAAACATCCTTGGTGGCGCCTTCTCCTACCTTCCTAACTTCAGTGTACCTGCCATCTTTCCAGGATCGTTTTTCCATGGCTTCACGGCTCCTCGTGCTGCGGCGATGACGTTTCGGTCAATCAATCTGTCCGGTGAAGTAACTAAGGTCAACCCTCAGAGGTTGTAGCATTTTCAAGTGCGTCTGCGTAGACTTTTAACGTGGCTCGGCGGACAAGTTCAGCTACCGAAACGCGGCGCCCTTCACTCAATGTCAACTCCATGGCTTTCCGCACCAACCCAGAGTATTCTCCCTCTTCAAAAAGCACGCTCACTGCTCTGGTTCTTGTGGACATTAAATATCCTCCTTCACATCAACTCGATCAATGGGACTTAAGCGAAATATGTCAAAACTAAGCGCGACCGAAGTATTCAAAGTGTGGCTCTGAAATTGACAAACGTTACAGAAGGCCGGCGCCACACGACTCGCCGCCGAGTCGAACATCCGCCGATAACCGTTTCCGTCCCTTCTGATTTCGCATTAGTCTTGTAACCTAAGACTAAGCTTACCTTACAACCTTGTCAATATACCTTCTGGGTTTTACTGGTCTCTGAATATAGGTCTGAAGAAGTCCGACTTTGTTCGACACAGTCAAGGATTACATGGTGTTGTGTAATGAGTCGCTCCTTTGCAGTTCGCAACTCATTACACAATTCCTTCAGGTTCAGGCAGGCAAGATTGGTGAGGCCGACACGTTCGAGGTTGTTTCGGAACCCCTCGTATGGATTCAAACCCAGAGCACAGGCCGAAAACCGCTCCAGGTGGATTCTTCCTGCTGACTCTGAGGCCAGGAAATCTTTGATCACATTGCTTCGATGGATAGGCGATGTGGAAAGTCAGCGACAATAACGGTCAGCAGGTTTCGATCACTGACGCCCTGGATGCGAGACCGATCCATCCATTCGGTTAGCGGCCACTCCACTAGCAACGGGCGCTGGCGTCTACACCTTCAGGTCGATCTCTTTGCACCGGCGAATGATCTCGGTAGTTGAGATCCCTTTTGTATATCGAACCGTGCGAAAGATCCCCATCTTGATAGGGACGCCATAGTAATGGTTCAAATCCGATTCCGACATGTCGTCACCATGCACCATGAGGTCTATGTTGTGTTTGGAGATCCACTCCCTATCCGGCAGCTCAGGCGCATTGGGGAGCGCCTCATCCACATACCGGCACGCCGCAACGACAGCAAGTCGCTGGTCCATAGAGAGGATTGGCGGACGTTTCCAATCAGTTGAAACTTGATCGTTGTGTACGCCAACGATCAGATAATCTCCCAGGGCGCGGGCTTTCTTTAGAAACTCCACGTGCCCATAGTGGAACAGATCGGCTACCATATCCGCATAAACGCGTATCATTTGGCCTATCCTCGTAATTGCTTCAACGGAAGTCACGACCAGTTGGCAGGGTGGTTGAACAATCGTTATCTGAAACGGATGATTGCAGCCCAGCCTTCAATCACTCTTGCGAGAGCGCCAAATACCGCGCCGATGTTGTCGATGGATCAGGTCTGTAAGTGTAGGTTTCTCCCTGCGCCAATCTCTCCATGTACAGTATTTCCTCATGCTGACCGTGGGTAATCACGAGAGAGTACCATTTATCATCTGGCAAATAGAACTCAGCGTATCCGAGTTCGTCGGCGCTCATGCTGCCCACACTTGCCACTCTAACAATAGCGTCGTGGACCGGGTCGCCATGATCGTCGAGGACTCTGATTCTGCTGACGTCAGATGCGTCCGGGGCGGAGTCCTGTGTTGCTGACAGGTCTGGGATGAGGTCCAAGATGTCCATTTCGTACCCAGAGTCTTTGGGCGTCATCCAGTCGGCGCCGTATTTGGCTTCGAGGTATTCCTCTGGAGGATTGGGAACGAGGAATCTGCCTCCGGCGAAGTCAATCTCTTTCAATTGGGTAACCAGCCTGACGGGAATACGGACGCCAGGAAAATGAATGATATGGTCTTCAATCACCGGGTAGCACGTCCAGTCGATCCTCACGAAGGATTTCATCAAGGTGACAGCCGTGTAGTCTATGGCGGGCTCCACTTTGGCGAAGTAACCGCGTTCCTGGAAAGCAGCCACAACCGGCTGAATTGACTCCTCGGTAAAACCGTTAAGTCCAAAAACAGTGCCGAGGTCCAGATCATCATCCCAGGGGATGAATCCCTTCTCCCTGATTGCGCCGAGACATGTGCCCTGCCGCAGGAAGAATACCACGCCGAATTCGCTCATGATCTCCTGCGTTTCTTTGAGCACGGTCTCGGCTGCTCCGGGGTCCAACGGTATTACAGTTTCATATGAGCGCTCTAACGCCGCTTCGTCCGCTCCGTGGTTCTGTGTCATTCTTTGCCCCTTATGCCACTTTCCGAAAGCAGGCCACCGACAATCCAAGCGCAAAATCCCCCTCAGTCGTGTCCGACGGTATCAGCGCCCCTCATGATGGTCAAGCATCACGAGTGTAAGCAAACCGAAGATTGCGTGGCATTCGTGCAGCGCATGAAAAGCGTTGGTCAATGCATGATGCGCTTATTGCTTCACACAGGCGCCTGATACAGCTTTCACAGTCTCCCTTTTCGAGTCTAAGCTGGTTAATGAGTCAGATGATCAGGCGCCGCTCATGGCCTCATGGTCATCGACCGAGTTGATTCCCGAGGTGAGGAATCAAGCATTGTGCGGGCCGCCGCTCATCGTGGTGTGACTCAGAAGTGGCCAATGTGTTTACATTGAAACTATGGACCGTTGCAAATAACCAGGACTTTTGATGGAAGCTCTCTCACAACTCGCCATAGTCTGGGCCGGAACATTCGTCGCGATAGTCGTCGCCAGGGCGACTCGCTTCACGGCAGTAATCTACTACCTGGCCGTCGGCGCGATCCTAGTCAACGTCGGATGGCTGCCAGAGGAAGTCGATCCATTCATACAGGGCTTCGCTGGCGTGGGCATCATGATTATCATGTTCGCCCTGGGCTTCGAGGAGAACACCAGCGCCTTCATCCAGAGTGTCAAGCGCAGTTGGGGTATCGTGTTTTTCGGCGGCCTCGCGCCATTTCTAACCGCGTTCTGGCTGGCATACTGGTTCTGGGATGACCGTCAAGTTGCATTGATGGTCGGACTCGCTATGACGGCGACTGCGGTCTCGCTCACGATGGTCTCGCTCAGAAGCGAGGGGCTGCAATCGTCGCAGGCGGCCCGCCGGATCATGACCTCAGCGGTATTGGACGCCATTGCTCCTCTCGCGTTGGTAGCCGTTCTGGTTCCTTTCGCAACAGGCAGTGGCGACGCGGGCATTACAGAAATCGGCTTGATGGTGGGCAAAGCGCTCCTCTTCTTCCTGGTGGTGACCTTCGCAGGCGCCTTGGTGTTCCCCGATAGTCTCAAGGGTTGGCAAAGCAGGGCGCCGCTTCTGGGTCGATACGGCATCAAAAATGTTCTGGCATTCAGCAACGGCCAATTCTCGACTGTCACAGCGTTGATGGTGGCAGTAACGATCAGCATGGTCGCCCACGGTTTCGGGTTCCACTTCGCCGTCGGCGCCTTTATGGCAGGATTGATACTCAAAAAGGAATATTTCCGCAGCGATGCCATCAACGGCTCTTATGCGGACACGAAGCGATTCATCGACGGCCTGGCGTTTACCTGGGTTGGCCCTGTCTTCTTCGTTGTTCTTGGCGCCAAGCTGGTGTTTGATTGGGACATTATCGTATCGGTAATTCCTCACACAACTGTAATGGTCATCGGCATTGTTGTTGCGCAGGTCGCGTCAGCGGCTCTTGCCGCGCGCTACACCGGGGGACTGAGAATGCCTGCCGCCATGATGGTGGGTTTTGGGATGCTTGGGAGGGCTGAGCTTGCATTTGTGGTGATGGATATCGCGTACGTCGAGCACTCAGTGTTCAGCGCTGAGGCGTTTTACACGTTGATGCTCACTGCGTTCTGCTTGAACGTAGCTGTGCCGATTAGCATCAGGCTGTGGAAGCCCTTTTACGAGGAAACGGCCCGAGAGCGCCCGGCATTACATCAGGTCCTTGAAACCGAAACCGGGTGACGCCCCGAAGGTCCTCGCAGAACCCGGTTCCGCCCATTCACGACACCGAATCATCCCTGAACTCCTCGGCTCAGAGATGATTCGCGCAACTCCACTTCCAAAGACGCTTTTCCAGTTGAGTCTGATTCAAGATGCTGCCTACCACGTGTCGATATAAGGGTACTTCTTCGTGGTCCGCTCTGGCGTTGGTGGAACGCTGTTGAGTCCCATGACGAGCCATGACCGAGTGTCAGCCGGGTCGATGACGTCGTCGATGCCGTATCCGGCGCTCGCGTTGATCGCCTTCGCGCTTTCATACGCGCTATCGACGCGCCGCTGATATTCTGCGAGCCTCTCTTCGGGGTCCTCGATGGCCGCGAGTTCTTTTCTGTATCCGAGTTTGACCGAGCCCTCAATGGCCATGCCCGCGAATTCAGCAGTGGGCCATGCCACCGAGAAAAATCCCACGAATGAACTTGCCCCGCACATGGCCTGAACGCCCAGACCATATGCTTTTCGGACCACTGTCAAGAACATGGGCGTCGTGAGATTCGCGCCAGCGTTGAACATCCGAACGCAGTGCCGAACCAGCGCGGTGGACTCGACGTCGGGTCCAACCATCATTCCGGGGCAGTCCATGAGACTGAAGAGGGGAATATCGAAGGCGTCGCATAGCTGGACGAATCGCGCCCCCTTGTCGGCGCCGTCGGAATCGATGGCGCCGGCGATGTGATGCGGATTGTTGGCGATGACGCCGATCGGTTTCCCTTCGACCCGGATGAATGCCGTGATTACGCCAATGCCGAATTTCTCGCGTATTTCCAGGACCGAATCCTTGTCAGCGATTGTTTCGATGATCTCCCGCATGTCATACAGGCGCATCCTATTTTCCGGAACGACGTGACGGAGCTTTCGCTGGTCATTGGCCTCCCAATCATCAATAGGCCCCTGGAAGTAGGAGAGGTACTTCTTCGCCGTTTCAACGGCTTCTTCTTCATCCTTGACCAGAATGTCCACAACTCCGTTCGGTACCTGGAACGACATGGGCCCAAGTTCCTCTGGTGTGTAGACTCCCAGGCCGCCGCTCTCCACCATTGCCGGACCGCCCATAGCGACGGTCGAGCCTTCAGTCGCAATGATGACATCACAGCAGGCAAGCAGGGCCGTGTTTCCTGCGAAGCAACGACCGTTGGTCACTCCGACCAGCGGGACCCATCCGCTCAACTGAGAGAATTGGGTGAATGTGTGAGTGTCGAAAGCCACTCTCGGTCCGGTTCTATCGTCACCCGGACGTCCGCCTCCGCCTTCCGTGAAAAATACCAGCGGGAGCTTGAACCGTTCAGCCAGTTCGAACATCCTGTCCTGCTTATAGTGATTGCGTCCACCCTGCGTGCCTGCAAGCACCGTATAGTCATAGGAGATGACCATCGTGCGGGCGCGGTCAGGAGAGAAGTGCTTGCCATTCACTGAGCCAATGCCTGCGACAAGTCCGTCGGCTGGAGTGTTTTTTCTGAGTTCCTCGTCTGTGAATCGCTGATGTTGACGGGCGACGACCAGTGGCCCGTATTCCTTGAACGTTCCCTCGTCCACAAGCTGAGCGATGTTTTCCCGAGGCATTCTGAACCCACGCCCGTAGCGTTTGGCGACAGCTTCAGCCCTGTTCTCATCCAGCGTGTAGGCATGGCGTCGATAGGTTTCTGCAAGGTCTGGCCTGATGTAATCGAGATCAATCGCGTCTTCGGCTTCGGCAATAGCTTCGCCTACATCGGCTTCCTCGACAAAAATCAGGGGATGGCCTTCGACGATGATGTCATCGGGCGCGACGTTGACTCTCTTCACTCTTCCTGGAGTGTCAGCTTTGATGACATGCTCCATCTTCATGGCTTCCATAATCAAGATTTCCTGGCCGACGCGCACTTCATCGCCCTCGCTGACCGAAATCTGGATGATCGTGCCTTGAATCGGCGCCGCCACTCCAACTGATCCATCAGGACCGACGAGACTTGCCGTCTCATTAACAGCCATCTCTTCCGATGACTGTGCGTCTTTCACCTGACGATCGTAATCAAACAGAGCCAGCGGGTCGGATGCGTCCACCATCACCGGCGCGGTTCCGGTCAGAGGGCTTGCCTGCTGACCCGAACCGCTGGCGACTGGAGCCGCCGCGCTTTCAACCCATCTCCTGGAGGTGGTCGAAGAATCGACCTGGGAAAGCGTAGCGATCTGCTCATCGACCCATCGTGTATGCGCAGATCCGTCAACGAAGTCCGAGTGGCTGAGAACATTTTTCAGGAACGGGATGTTGGTGGCGATGCCTTCTATTCGGAACTCGGACAACGCCCTTAGACTTTTCTGCACCACCTTTGCGAACTTTGGATTCGGAGAGTGGGTGATAACTTTGGCGAGCAACGAATCAAAAGATGGGCTTGTCGTGTAACCTGCGTACCCAAATCCGTCTGTCCGCACGCCTGGGCCATTGGGAGCCTCGTATGACCTGAGGACGCCCCCTGCTGGCCTGACTGTGCCATCGGCCATCAGAGTTTCCATGTTTATGCGGGTCTGAATCGCAAACCCTCTGGGGGCGCTGATGCTCGGGCCATCCAGACCGATATCAGCGATCGATTCGCCCTGCGCGAGTTGAATTTGCGCCTGCACGATGTCCACGCCGGTGACCGCTTCTGTAACGGTATGCTCGACCTGTAATCGGGCGTTGGTCTCGATGAAGAAAAAGGGATTCTCGCCGATGCCAGGATTGGTGTTGACGAGAAACTCAAACGTTCCGAGGTTCGAATAGTTGACGGCCCTGGCCAAACGCAGCGCTGCTTCGATGATATCCGCTCGAAGCGATTCCGAGATATGGGGCGAGGGCGCGATCTCCACTATCTTCTGATATCTACGTTGGACGCTGCACTCCCGCTCGCCGAGATGCACAATCTCATGGTTCTTGTCGCCAAGAATCTGGACCTCGATGTGTCGCGCCTGCTCAATGAACTGCTCAACATACAACTCGCCATTTCCAAAGGCGATGTTCGCCTCGGACTGGCATCGGTTATAGGCATCTTCGATGTCTGCTTCGTCGGTCACCGCCCGCGCGCCTCGCCCGCCGCCGCCCGCGACCGCTTTGATCATAATTCCAGCATCGCTGCCCACTACAGCGAAAAACTCTTTTGCCTCTTCCAGCGAAACCGATTTATCGATTCCTTTGAGTATGGGAACGTCCGTCACTGCCGCCAACGCTCGTGCCCGAGCCTTGTCGCCGAAAAGTTCGAGATGCTCGACATCGGGACCAATGAACACAATCCCATTTTCGGCGCACTTCCTGGCGAACGCCGCGTTCTCAGCAAGAAACCCGTATCCGGGATGAATTGCGTCGCAATTGCTCTCTTTTGCTGCCTCGATTATCCTGTCCATGTTCAGGTAGGCAGGGACTCCTCTCCCCTCCAGGGCAACTGCATCGTCGGCGATGGTCCGGTGAAGCGATTTCGAGTCGTCCTCTGAATACACGGCGACAGTGCGAATATCAAGGTCATGTGCCGCGCGCATGATTCGAATTGCAATCTCGCCGCGGTTCGCTATCAAAATGCTCTGAAAATCCATCACTGATTGTGCCTTTCGTATTCGACGATCGAGTCTCTGATTGTATTGTCAGTTGTTGGTTGATACCCAGTCTTGCCTATTATCAAGCGCGCAATCTTCCATGTCCCTTTTCTTTTCGATTTGGCCCAGGGTTCACCCAGGGCCGAATCCTTTACAGGGCCAAGATGTTCCGCTCAGGGCACGTAAGGATACAAAGGCGGGCCGAGTTGCGTGTCCAGCATATCCTGGGCCATGTCCACAAAGTCGCAAAGCAGCGACCGTGTGTCGCGGGGGTCGATAATATCGATTCCGTGGAGGCCTTCGCCTCCGGTTGCCTCAGCGGTCCTGAATGGCGAACCCATGGCATTCAACCTCGCCTCGATCTCCTGACGCGCCGCTTCCGGGTCGTCCGAGTTGGCAATATCGCGACGGTAAGCCGCCGACACTCCGCCTTCGATGTGCATTGATCCCCACTTGCCAGACGGCCATGCGTAGCGGTGGTACATGCCTGTGGGACGATGATGAGTCTGCCCCGCCACGCCATAGGCCTGCTTCATGTAAAAGCTAATCCAGGGACTCTGGCTCCGGCACTGGGCCGCGACCATCCTGGCGCCCGCTCTCACGATGCCCGCATTCTGGGCGTCCATGCCCACCATGAAACCAGGCTCGTCAACAAAGGAGACGACGGGAAGGTGGAAAGTGTCGCACAGGCTCCAGAGGCGCATCGCCTTCTCGCCTGCCGCTCCGTCGGTTGAGCCCCCCAGGTGGTTGGGGTTGTTTATCATCACGCCGATGGGGTACCCGTTGGCTCGGCCCAGTCCCGTGATGCGGGCTTTGCCATGATGAGGGGCAATCTCGAAGAACGAATCCGTGTCCAGGACATGCTCTAGAATTATGCGAGGATCGTAACTTCTCCTCGGGTTCCTGGGGATGATTGACAGCAGTTCTTCGTCGCGCCGTTCCGGGTCGTCGCCAGTCTCGGT
>JASLRP010000465.1 GCA_030743915.1 SAR202 cluster bacterium
GCAGTTAATTCGGCGTTCAATTCATTATCCACTGTGCTGAATAACCCTATTCCCCTATCCGTTTGACCGCATCGTTGAGCAGCCCGAATCAGGATCCATTGCTTGTCATGCTGGAAACCCTTACCAGTTACATTCCTCCACCCGTGGCCCGCCGCCTGGCCGGCGACCCCAACATGCCCACAGGGCCTTCGTCGGAGCAATTACCGGCAGCGGTCATGTTCGCAGACATATCTGGGTTTACTCCCCTCGCCGAGCGTCTTGCCGAAAGAGGAGTCGAAGGGGCCGAGGACCTGTCGAACGCTGTCAACGGGTTTTTCGGACGATTTATAGACCTGACTGCCTCCCACGGCGGCGAGGCGCTTTACTTCGCCGGCGACAGTGCCATTGTGCTGTGGCCTGCCACTGATCTTGACGACGACTTGCCAGGCTTGACTCACCGCGCCGCACAATGCGCCCTGGAGATTATGTCGCAACTGAATGGCCTTGAGGTCGCGGAAGACGTCCGTCTCTCGATAAGAGTCGGGCTCAGTGCTGGAAGGGTGATGGTCGCCAGCGTGGGAGGTGTTCAAAACCGATGGCAGTGCCTGTTTGCAGGCGATCCGATGCACGAACTCGGCGCCGTTGGGAACATGGGAGATAGTGGCGAGATCATTCTGGCGCCCAATGTCCAGGCAATGTTGGGCAACGACAGCCGCGTTCACGGATTGGTGGATGGATATGCCCGGTTAGAGGCCCTTGATAGTTCTGTCCCTTTGCGGTCTGCCGAGATCCGGTCGCTTTCCTCGGCCGCGGAAGCCGGTCTTCGCGCATATGTGCCCGAGCCTGTTCTTGCCAATATCGATTCAGGGCAGACTGGCTGGTTGGCAGAACTTCGACGCGTGACAGTCGTATTCATCAACCTGCCGACTCTCGACTATTCTGCTGAGGACATCCTTCAGCGACTCCAGTCCACAACGGTGGCTATGATGGAGGCGATACACCGATACGGAGGAGCAGTCAATCAGTTCTTGGAAGACGACAAGGGCACAACATTGCTTGCCGCCTGGGGACTGCCGGCAGGCACCCACGAGGACGACCCAACACGCGCTCTCCGCGCCGCATTAGAGATCCAATCCCGACTTTCAGACCTGGATGTTGAGGCCAAGATCGGAGTCGCCACAGGGCGAGTGTTCTGCGGGAATCGGGGAAATGAGTTGCGCCGCGAGTACGCGATGTTTGGCAGCACGATGAATCTGGCATCTCGCCTGATGCAGGCCGCCTCCGACGCCATTCTCTGTGATGAAACCACATATCATGGAGCTTCGGAGCAGGCCTCAGAAGCTGACATATCATTCCAGGTCCTGCCGCCCTTCGCGCTCAAGGGGATCGAAAATCCAACGCCTGTCCATCGCGTTCGCCCGTCCCATGCCACCGATCAGATGCTGGTCGGAAGGGCGACCGAAAGAGCCGCGCTGGCAGAGACCCTGGAATGGGTCAGGACCCACATGAACGCCGAGTCTGCAACTCGGGTCGCCGTGATTGAGGGTGAACCGGGCATAGGCAAGTCGCAGTTATTGGACGACTTTCTGGAGATGGGGCGAGGGACCGACGTTGAATTTCTGATAGGCTCCGGTCGTTCCATCGAGAGTTCAACGCCATATTTCGCATGGCGTTCGGTGTTCAACACCGTGCTTGATATGGACTCTGTGCCAGACGATCAGAGAGCCCGCCAGAAACATGTGCTGGAAAGACTTCGAACGATCGACACAGACGCTGACGACCTCGCTCCTCTGCTCAACACTTTGTTGCCACTTGGGTTTGCTGAAAACCAGATCACGGTCCATATGCGCGGCGAGTCCCGGTCCAACAACACGAATCAATTGCTGGCGCGACTGCTCGCCCTGGATGACGGGCGCAGATCGTCCGACGGAGGCGACGTCAACAACGAGACGTCCCGTCGACAGCGCGTGCTCGTGCTGGAAGATGCCCACTGGCTGGATTCAGCTTCATGGGCGTTACTGAGTCATGTCATCAGCGAAGTGGAAGGCATGCAGATTATCCTGGTGACCAGGCCCATTTTCAGTCCGGCTCCAAGAGAGTTCGAGCAATTGCGGCGAGATGATGACGTCGCATGGATCCGGCCAGCAGCTTTGTCAAAATCAGACACTCACACGCTGGCGCAAGTGAGTTTGGGCGTTCCAGCCGTAGCGGACGAAATCGTTGATTTCGTTCACATGCGAGCGGCAGGGAACCCGTTCTTCACCGAAGAGTTATGCTACGCCCTCCGCGACACAGGTCTCATCGTTGTCTCGGACGGGATATGCCGCATAAATCAAAACGAAGACGTCGATCTCTCAAGACTGATGCCAGACAGCGTTCAAGGAACTGTGGCAAGCCGCATCGACCAGTTACCTCCCCAGTTGCAACTGACCATTAAAGTCGCCAGCGTCATCGGCCAGACCTTTCCTGTCAACATCCTGAAAGATATCTACCCGGTCCAGGATGACAGGCCAAACCTTCCTGAGTTCCTAGAGGGCCTGGAGAATCTGGGCCTCACTGTGGATGTGGACTCGGAAAACGATCCCGCCTTCAGATTCAAACACGCGATTACTCAGAACGTGGCGTATGACCTTCTGCCCTTTGCTCAGCGTCGCGAGTTGCACCAGGTAGTTGCCGAATGGCTCGAGATCAACCGACTCGATGACCTGTCTCCACACTATCCGGCGCTCGCCTACCATTGGAGCGAGACTGACGCGACCGAAAAAGCCATCGAATATCTGGACAAATCAGGAGAGCAAGCTCTGGACAACGACGCGAATCGTGAGGCGATTCAGTTCTTGAATCGCGCCAGCGACTTCGATCAGTCCTCAGACACCTCGTCAGTCGCACTGGAAAACAACCGGCTCCGTCTGTCCAGGAGACAGTATGGCTTGACCGAAGCCTTCTACAGACTCGGACAGCTCTCGGAAAGCGAGGAGCATTGCAAGAACACTCTTGAAGTCCAGGGGCATCGATTGCCCAAATCCAGCGTGAAATTGGTCTTGAAGGCGCTCGGCCTGCTTGGGCACCAGATAGGCCGCCGCTTCCCGCTTCCTTTTCTCAGCCGGTCTTCTTCCAAGTCAGACTCAGAACGCGAGGAGACTGTCCTCGCATACCAGGCATACCTGCGCTTCACCTGGATATCCTTTCTCAACAGCAACACAACTATGACCGTGCTCGGCACCTTGAACTGTCTCAAATTGGCAGAATCCCTGGGGCCTTCTGCTGAATTGGCCCACGCCTACGCCATGATCTGTGGAGCGTCAGGCCTGATACCAGCGCGGGCTGGCACGTTTCTATCAGCGTAAAGCCCTGGAGGCTGTGCCCACCGCCGACGGCGAAGAGTCCGTTGCGCTGGCCCAAGTGTTGCCGACGATCTCCGTTTATACATCTGGAGTTGGACAGTGGGATCAGACTGAGAGCTACCTGTCCCAGGCAGTGGACTTGCAGGAAGTATATGGCGATTGGTCAGAGTGGGGACTGTGTATGCAGATGATTGGTCGTTCGGCAGCCCACCAGGGCGAATATGACCGGCTGACCGAAATATCCGAACGATTCATGGCCTCCGCCAAACAACGCGAAGCTTTGCTTGAACAGGCGTGGTGCATGAGCAATCGGGTCGAAAGTATCCTCTACACCACTAATGATCTTACCGAAGCGTTGGAACTGGGAGAGCGCTCTTTGTCACTCTTGGAAAACACTAACAATCCAAGCACTGAATCGGTCGTGTACAGCCTGAAGGCGTTGACGCTGGTTCGCGCCGGAGACTTTCGGTCGTCATTGGAAAACGCGACACACGCTCTTGGTTTAATCGAGGGCATGCAGCCCACATCGTTTGGGCTACTGATTGCTTATGGTTCAACATCCTCGACGCTTTTGGAATGCTGGCATGGGGAAGGCGCCCCCAGAAAAGGCGAATTGACCGATCAAGTTGAATCTGCCAACAAAGCCTTGAAGGCGCTGGCGAAGGTGTTCCCGATTGCCGAGCCACGCGCCCTGATCAACCAGGGCCTGTACCTGTGGCACACAGGCGGTCAAAGCAAGGCGGAGAAACTGTGGGTCAAAGCGTTAGACCGAGCCACGGAACTAGGGATGCAGTATGAAATCGGGGCCGCTCACTTTGAAATCGGAAGGCATCTCTCCAATGAATCTCTGTCGACCGCCCTTGATCGGCGTGAACATCTCAATCAGTCTATGAAAGTGTTCGAGAACCTCGGGGTTTCCTACGACTTGAAGAGGGCCGAAAAAGAGATGGAAAGCGATTAGCGCCACACAAATTGTCTCAATCACGATGCGAGGATTTGCCATCACGTTTCTTGGTGTTTTGACAGTTGCCCTGGGTAATCTGGCTTGAGAATTGTATTCATCAGCATGAAAGTTAGGAGCCACAATTGACTACAAAAAACGTCGAAACCGATGTATTGATAATTGGGTCAGGCGCGATCGGAGCCACCTACGCCCGCTTGCTGGTTAACCACGGCAAGAAAGTTACGATGATAGATTCAGGGCCTCAGCGCTCAACGCGGCCCGGTTGGCACCTTTTGAATGAATTCCGCTATCAACATGAGCCCAACTTGTCATTGGACACG
>JASLRP010000466.1 GCA_030743915.1 SAR202 cluster bacterium
GTTCTGGTTTAGCACCAATACAGGCGAGTTGATCGTCGCCGTGCCGTTCATCTCTACTCACTAACAACATGTGGGCCGGACCGTTGGGGCCATAATCTGCTCGCCGGTCGAGCCTCAATCATTTTTCAGCGTGTGGCCTAAGTCTCCACACAACGATCTGATGCGCCGAGAGTTTTAGGGGCTCTCGCTTTCACAGGCATGTTATCAGTTTAGCTCAAAATCGCAACCAAAGCACAACTGAGGCGGGTTTACTGGGCCTCGATTGCATCGATTTCAGCCTGCAAAATGTCCAGGGCTGACGCGAAATCTGCTGGGATGAATCCCAAAGCATCTGCGGGTAGAGCACCTCGGATGTCCATGAATATTGGCACGAATTTGGATTCGGTGAGCGCGTCCTCTACCGCCTCTTTCTTATCATCGACGAAGGGCAGCGAAATATCCTCCAACTGTTCGCCAATAGCGCCGGTGACGGCTCCTGCCTGACTGCCGAGAGCCGAGCCTGCGGCGCCGGGGACCTCGACATCCGGCACTTCGATGGTGAAGTTGTAAGCGAATCTTGCCATGCCGGTGATGAACACTCCGGCAATGGCAAGGCCGATGACCAGTCCGAGGGCCAATCCACCCAGCTTGTCGACCATGCCAGCCATTCCCAGAGTTGCGATCGTGAGGATCGGTTTGGCGATCTTGCCAATGAACCCGATGATCACCACGGACGCAATGATGATAATCGCGTAGGAAACGACGGTCACCAGGGTGTCGGAGTTAAGCGAGCTTTCGAAGAATCCACCGATATCGTCGGCCAGTTGACCTGCCAGGACCCAGCCCACCAGGATGCCAACGGCGGTGAAGATCGCTCCGATAAGACCGGTCTTCATGCCCCATAATAGTCCCAGAACCAGTATGACGATAAGCGCAATGTCGAGCCAATTCATCTTGTGACCTCAGTGCTTCCCAGCGCGGATTTAAGAGGGTGTTAATTCAAATTTGAAATAGTTTATCACACGCTATTTGGAGAGCATAGGTAGATTTGTACTATGTTTACGTAAACAAAAACAGGGCGGGCCAATCTGCGGCCCGCCCTGTTTTGTTGTATTTATGGGTTTGTATGCGAGGTTGTCAGGTGGCGATTACCATCCCGTTTTGCAGCTCCAACTTCGCCTTGAGTGAGCGCATGAAGAGGAACTTCTTCAAATCCAGGTGAACGTTGCTGACAAAGGGCGCGATGGCCCTGGAAACCAGCACTTCTACATCGCCCTGTTTTACGATGCTGTAATTGGAGGTGTTCCGACCGCCGATGTAGGTATCGACCGATACCTCAGAGATTCGAGTCGATCAGGTGGACATACATATGAGGTCCAAAGCTGCGCGGCCGCCTTTACCTCGGATGTGCGCCAGCGCATCTTCGCTGAATGAAACGTTCAACATATCTGCCTCCAAGCATCCCATTTGTTGTGCAATGCCAGTGAACCGCATTCCACAGTCCGCATTATAATTCAGATGCGGGGTTTTGAATATGGATTCATGGATAGGACGATTATGAATCACTTCAACTTAGGGATGGGTATTGAGAATTCAATCTCCTCGAAAGCGATATCCCGCCCCGCGAACAGTCTCAATGACTGACGCCCTTTCGCCAAGCTTGCCTCTTAACGACCGGATAATGACGTCAACCACGTTGCTGCCCCCGTCGTAGTCATAGCCCCAAATCTTCTCCAGCAGAACCACTCGGGTTACGGCCTTGCTTTCGTTCTCATAGAGGTAGTGCATCACTTCGAATTCCAGGCGAGTAAGGCCAACCCTCTGGTTATCCAGGACAAGCTCGCGAGCGTCAACGTCAAGTATGCCCCCTTCCTCAATGCCGAGTTCAGCCGCGACAAGCCTGGCCATCCAGCCGTCGACTGATAGCGGCCCCATGTCCCCAATCAGAGGGATATACTCCTGTCCATCGAAGACTACCGAAGGGGCGTCCATTCGGTGAAGCCCGACGATCTCAAACGGTGAAGCATATATCTTCAGTTCCCGTAGAGTCACAAATACCTGTCGTATGTCAGGGCGCATGCCCATGTACACGCCTTTGATATCCATGAAGATGGCGCCTTGCACGGGCGATGG
>JASLRP010000467.1 GCA_030743915.1 SAR202 cluster bacterium
CCCTTCGTAGGGTGAGACCTCGTTGCGCTGTCCACGAAAAACCACTTGTTCGCCGTCCTCGAAATCCACTCGATAGACCACGAAATCAAACCCGTCTGTCAGGTTGGTCATGCTCAGTAGTTTGCGGTCGGGGTATGCCAGGGAGATGGTGGCTTGGACTTCGTGGCGTTCGATCATCGTAGAGGGATTATACGCCAGCGCACGATGTCTGGTTCGGAACCCGCTTCTATCGCGTCGCTCGATATTGACTCTGGATTACCCGCAAAGGTGAAAATGAGCGCTTCAGACGGTCGTTGACAACCTCAGTAGGCAGTCGTACAGTCTGTGCCACCCGAGTATGGAGCGCTTATGAGAGATATGGATTCCATCTGGGAGGTTCAGATCAAGAAGGGATAATTCATGGAGAGCGCCGATAATTTGCAGGCCGTCAACACCCACTGGAATCGCGAAGGGCTGGCACAGACTATACTCGATTCCCTCGCTGCCGCGGGCAAACGCCTGGATGCTCTGACCATAGAAGACCTAGCGCCATTGGACCAGTTTCACGGCGGCGGAATGGCGGCGACCAGGGAACTTGCTGCGCTCGTCGAGATTTCGGAAGGGGCAAGGGTCCTGGACGCAGGCGGTGGCCTGGGTGGCCCGGCCCGCACGTTGGCGACTCTATTCGGTTGCAAGGTGACAATGCTAGATCTGAGCGAGTCTTATGTGCATGCGGCTGAAATTCTTACCGAGCGAATTGGACTTGGCGACCAGGTGAAGCACCATGTTGGCAATGCTGTGGAGTTGCCTTTCGATGACGGGTCGTTTGACTTGGTGTGGACTCAACAGGCAGGCATGAATATCAGCGACAAAGAACGGCTGTACGAGGGCTTCCATCGAGTGTTGGCGCAGGGAGGGACTCTGGCGTTTCAAGAGTTCATGGCCGGTCCTGTCCAGCCTGTTATCTTTCCGGTGATGTGGGCGCGCGATGACAGCAGCAGCTTTTTGCGGACGCCTAATGAGATGAGCAGTTTGATTGAGAATGCAGGTTTCCGCGCGCGAGTCTGGGATGAAATCACGGTCAATGTCGCGCCAGCGCGCCGAACGTCGGGCCCAGGATACGGCATCCAGGAAATAGTGATGGGCGACGATCTGCCCGCAATCCGACTCGCAACCAAACGCAACGAAGAAGAAGGCCGGATTGTGAGAGTGCGAGCCGTGCTTGAACGCTTCTAGTGCCTGTGATTGGAGATGACGGCCAATCCAGGCTATCTGGCTACTTGAATTCGATCTCCACAAACGCGAACTCAAAATCGTTGTCGCTGAACACGTTATGCTCGGCGCCCGCCTTGCGGAAGTAAGGAGAGCCGACCACAAGGTCTGACAGCATCTCGCCGTCTGAGGACACGATTCGGGTTTGCCCCGTGTGCATCGGCACGACCACGTAGTCGTACTCGTGTCGGTGCTGTCCGGTCTCAGCGCCCGGTGCGAACCGCCATTCAGTGACGCGAGTGCGGTCGTTATCAATGAACACGGTGGCTACTGCCTGAGTCATGGCTATTCTTCGCTCTCAATCTGCCCGTCGCGCATCCTGATGATGCGATGGGCCTGTTGTCCGATTCCAGCGTCATGGGTGACCATGATAATAGCCTGATTGTGTTCCTGGTTCAATTGAGTCAGCAGGTCCATGATCTCGCCGGAGCGTTCGCTGTCCAGGTTGCCGGTGGGTTCGTCGGCCCACACGATGGCGGGAGTGGTCACCAGCGCTCTGGCTATTGCGACCCTCTGCTGCTCCCCTCCGGAAAGCTCCATCGGTCGATGGTCCAGCCTGTCTCCCAGGTCCACCAACTCCAGCATGCGCTTTGACTGTTTGTGGGCCTCTTTGCGATCAGTTCCGCCGATGATCAGGGGCAGTTCCACGTTCTGGACCGCCGACAGCACTGGCAGAAGGTTGAAGCTTTGAAACACGAATCCCATACGACTGCGCCGAAGTTCGGTGCGTTTGCGGTCGGGCATATCGTGGATGGACTCGCCCTCCAGCAGCACCTCGCCGCCGTCTATGGTGTCGAGACCTGACAGGCAGTTCAGCAGGGTTGTCTTGCCGCACCCGCTTGGCCCCATGACAGCAACCATCTCGCCGCGCTTGATCTGAAGATCGACGCCCTGAAGGGCGCTCACCTCGTTCTGGCTGCTGCGGTAGGTCTTCATTACATTGTTTGCGTTGATGATGTAGCCGTTATTATTGCTCATTGGGCGCCAGCTTTCAGATTTTCATGATTCAGGTAATGACGATCGGGACTCAAAACTACTCTTGATGACGCAGAGCCTCCACTGGAGACATGCGAGATGCTTTGAGAGCGGGAATTATCGTGAAGATCAGAGATGCCACGTACACCAGACCCGTGATCCAGATAAGTTCGAACCAGGGCACGGTGAAGGCTCCGCCCGCTTCTCGCACGAATAGGGCATACAGACGATAGCCACCCAGGAATCCCAGGCCGACTCCCAGCAGGATACCCACCAGGGCGATGAATGACCACTCGATGAGCAGGCTTGCCAGCACCATGCCGGGCTGAAATCCCAACGCTCTGAGCATGCCGATTCCCTGCCGCCTCTGATACACGGAGCGAGCCGCTATCACAGCCAGTCCCGCGATGCCGACGATGAGACCGAAGGCCAGGAATCCCTGGAATATGCGCAGGAAGGTCGAGACTTCCTGTAACTCGTCGGAAAGTACCTCTCGCACAACGCGCACCGGCGCTCCGGTGGAGATCAGTCCTTTTTCCAACTGCTTGCCGAAATCGGCCAGGTCGGTGTCATCGTTCAGGTTCATTACAAAGAGTCTTGGCGCGTCGCCACGGAAAGACGACTCGGCGAAATCCTGCTGGAACGCATCGACGCTGACAATCACGCCCCACAGGACGCTGAACCCGACCTCTATCGGCTCCAGGCGGCCAGCGACGGTCTTTTCGACGATATCGCCAGTGGCGGGGTTGAGAAGACGCACCGTGTCTCCAGGATCAATCTGAGCGTTGTCTGTGCGTTCGTTGGTCCCATCGTAACGGGAGGACACCAGCGCCAGATTGGGGTTCGCGACCACGGCGGCCCAGGCGTCGGCGTCGGTGGCGAATTGGTCCATCCGAGACTCAATCGTGTACTTTTGCTGAGCGGCAAAGTCGGACACGATGCCGTGGACAGAGTCCTCAATGTATTTATCTTCCTCTTTCTCCGCCTCGTCTGGCTCCTCCTCAGGATCGTCCGGTTTAGGACGCTCGAAATCTGGGAACTTCACCAGGGCGCGATGCACCGGCATAACCGAAGCAATCTGGGTCGCGTCGATCTCGTCGCTGGCCTGTATCTCAGCCTCCAGGTCTTCGATTCGGTTGGAACTGGTGTTATAGACCACCACGTCGAATCCACCTGCCGCCTTTTCCAGATTGGCGTTGATGAACCCATCCAGAAGGCCGCCGTACATTGTCAGAATGGTCACTCCGAACAGCACAAGCCCGAACATGCCCATTGTGAAGGCGGTGCGCATTCGGTTGATGGCCGGATATGCGATGGCAATTTGAACAATCGGTTCCAGGCGCTTCAGGCCGGCCGAACCGAGCCTGACGACCCACAGAACCACGGACAGGTTGAAGGCGATTATCATCATGCCTGCCAACAGCATGAATATACCGCTGATGAAGAACAGTCCCGGCCCTTCGTCGATCAGTATCTTGACCTCTTCCAGCCTGTCGGCCAGGAAGCTGTACGCGATGATGGCAGCGCCGCTGAGAGTGAACACCAGCCTTGGCGGCAAGAATCGCCCCACAAAGGCGGCTCCGGAAATCAGCGACACGCACGGGCCGATGTACTGGAAGTAACCGTTGGCGCTGGTGAATCCAAAGATCGTCAACACGGCGCCAATGATAAAGACGAGAGGAAGGGCGAACAATTGCCACTTGCCAGGGCCATCGCTCTCAGGCTCGGACAGGTCTCGGATTGCCATGACGATGTTCAGTCGCGAGATTCTCACGCTGGTGACAAAGGCCGTTATGAAGCTAATGAGCAGTCCGGCGGCGCCAGAGACTAATAACGTTGAGGGTTTGATGGTGAGAGGCAAGCCCTCCAGAGATGAAGACTGGTCCTGGGCGATCATTTCGCTGAGACCGGCCACGATAAGCGCCCCAAGCGCGACTCCGATAATCGCCCCAACCACCGATGCGATGGCGCTATACACAAACCCCTCGTAAGCGAAGGTCATCACGAGTTGGGTGCGGCTGAAGGCCACAGCCCGCATGATGCCCATTTCGGTGCGCCGTTCCTCTGCGAGCATGGCGTAGATGTTGATGATGAGCATCACTCCGGCCAGGATGGCAAAGGAACTGACCATCAGGAATATGTCGCCGGTGCTGGGGCCTCCGCCCTCGCTGAGAGCGTTCTGTTTGTCATGCCTGATCGACCACACGGTGTCGGGGTATGCTTCTTCCAGCAGGTCGCGAGTTTCCTTCTGCACGGAGTCGGTGGCAAGATCGCCTTCAATTACACCGCCAGTGTTCGATATCAGGATGGCGTTGAACCGGTCGCTTTCGAGGCCCATGAGGTTCTGAGCGTCGCTCAATGAAAGCAGAACCGTGCCTGTGCTGTCATCCTGATCTATGCGGCGTCCGGAGATGCCATCGTCCTCCAGCACCTGGGCGACTCGATATATGGAAGGTTGGTTCTGATAATAGACGGCTATGTCGTCCCCGACCGCAAGCTCCAACTCATCGGCCAGGCTGAGAGAAACGTAAGTCTGGCCGGAAACGGGGGTCGATTGAGCGGCTAGAGACGAGTCGGAACTGCCGAAGCCCTGGAGAGACGCAAAATCCAGGCCGACGACGGTGACCTCAGGCTCCGCCAGCACTGGTCGGAATCCCAGGGGCGCGTTCGGGTCTGCTTCGACTTTCACCACCGGCAGGTCACGTTCAACGGCGGTCATTACGCCATCCACCTTACCGTCTGTCGCTTCGTTAAGAGCGTCCAGCGAGATCGTCTCGACCATCGCGGGAGTGATGGGGTCGATCTGGAAAGTGACCTCTTTGAGCGCGCGAACTGTGAGGTCAATCTCGCCCAGGTGAGCGAAGGCGGCGTTCTGAAGCGCCCGCTCGCTGGTGTCGGACATGACCAGGGAGCCTGCGATGAGGGCGGTCCCGACCATCGATCCTGCCACCACCAGCGCAGAATTCCACTTGCGACGAGAGACGTTCGCGAACCCAATGCTGCGCTGAATGGGCGTGAAGAGCATGGATAGAACCAGCAAGCCTACGCACACAGCCGCCAGCGTCAGAATAGTGTAAGTGACCATACAGAGATGCCCCCGGTATCCGGTTTCATATTGCCTATGTGGAGACTCGACAGAGCCGAGTTGTTAGCGCTTCCGTAACTAATACGCTGACCCGCATCCCTTTGGCTCTTGCAGGGTTCAACCTCATGGTAAGTCACAATGGTGGGGCGAAACCATCGGTATCGTTCCTGAAAACTTCTCTCCATAGGAACGACAATGCCATAGTCCATCATGATGAGGGCGGGTGGTACTTATGTATGATTCCACAAGATCAAGACTACTCTGATTTCTCAGAACGAAATTTCCGGTGGCCGCACTACTTCTCATGATCGGCAGACTTGATTGGCTACATGGGCTTCAATCCAGGCACGGACAGCTCTCCGCAGATGTCGCTGAACCACTGGATGACTTCTTTGTGCAGAGGGATGCCGTTGGCCCGCCTGTCCTGCTCCTCCTCGTGCTCGGAGAGTCCGGGGTACATCACGCGCTCTTGGCCCGGAGCAGGGGGCGTCTCCCGAAGAGTGCGGAGCATGGCGTCCATGTTCTCCTTGAATGTCTGCACCTCTGTGAACATGGCGATGTTGAAGGCTATGAATGAATGCTTGGCGCCGTGGATATTCTCCACCATGCTGGGACGAGCGCCAGCCAGCAGAGTGCCAAATATCTCCGTCACTATCGATAGGCCGTAGCCTTTGTGCGAACCCTGCTCTCTGGAGCCGCCCACCGGCAGCATGTAGAACTCTCCATACTCCTTCACCTGCGTCTCTTCCATGATTGGCGTGCCTTCACGGTCGGCGATCCAGCCTGGTATCAGGTTCGCGCCCACCCTTCGAGCCAATTCCAGCTTATTGACCGCCACCGAGGACGTTGCCGCGTCGAACAGAAAGTATGGTTCATTATTTGCCGGGGCCGCGACGGCTATGGGATTGGTGCCTAATCGGCCCTCTGAGGCGAAGGTGGGCAGCACTCCAGTCCAGGAGTCCGCAGTGGTGCACATGCCAACCATGTCGGCCTTGGCCGCGAGCATTGCGTGGTGGCCTATGGCCCCGGAATGCCCGGCGTTGAACATCGAAACCATGCCCAGTCCGACGGTTCTGGCCTTCTCGATGGCGATGTTCATCGCCCTGGGGCCGAGAATAACTGCAAGACCATTGTCGGCATCCATCACCGCCGTTCCGGGAGACTCAGTGATCAGCTTCCAATCGGGTCTGGCGTTGAGAGATCCTTCGCCGTAGGCCTCCACATATTCCCGAAGGGCATTGGAGACGCCGTGGGTCTCCACACCGCGCAGGTCCGTAGATATCAGCACGTCCGCGCCCAACGCGGCGTCATCTGGCGCCACACCCATCTTCTCGAAAATGGCCGTGACAGTCTCCCGCAAAGAGCTTTCTGGCACACGCACTTCATCGCTCTTGGGAACCTTGAACCTGTCCAGCATTCCTTGTCCTCTTTCCTCTGAATTGAATTTCCAATAATTTCACGGGCGGAGTGTACCACGCGTGTTGTGATTATGAATGTCTTGCCTGATCAAGAACGATCATTCTCAAATTGGGTGTTAGTGATTGTAGTCAAATGGTTTAGCTACGAGCGTAGGGGCAAAATATCTGCCCGCCGGCGCCGGTTCTTCAATCCTGAGAGACCTGGCGCCGATGGAACGATTCAATAAGCGCAACAACACACTACCAATTGAGGCAGCCTACGGGGAGTCTTTGCATCATCACCCGCCCCACACTGAAGAGAATCGCAACAGGCAATCGCCTCACCTCGCCAAGGAGAACGAATTGACCGCTCAATCCACGAAAACGGCCGCTGGGGTTGCCAGTGTATGGAAGAAACTGATGGTCGAAGCGGTGACCAGCTCGATCACAGGGCTGTCGCAGATGTGCAACCAGCACATTAAAGTCGCCTCGCTGAAGGCCAAGATGATTCCAATAGGCCAAACTGCCGATTTACTGGGCGGCGCTGATGCGTTCGTTGCTGGAGTGAACCTCAAGATGTTCGGCCCCGGCGATGGGCTGATGGTGGTGGTCCTGACTCTGCGGACAGCTTTCGACCTCATTGACGTGGTCATGGACGAGCCGAACGGCACAACTCAGGATTTCGGAGAACTGGAGCTTTCAGTTCTTGGAGAAATTGGAAACGTGATGGGCGCTCACTTCCTCAACACTATCTCAGACGAGGTGAACCTGGAGTTGCAGGTCTCGCCCCCCAAAGTGACGATTGCCACTGTTGGCAAAATCGTGGATGAAGCTCAATCCATTCTCAACGTCAAGAGCGAAGACATGCTGGTGTTGGATACAGCCTTCGGAACACCCGTCCGTGAGATTCATGGCAAGTTCCTTGCCATGCCAAGCCCTGAGCTTCTCAACGCCCTGATAGAGCGCCTGCGCGTCTGAAAATAGCAAGGCGCCATACGCTTTTCGATGATTCGACTCAGCGCCGCGCGACACCCATTCACCCTTGCCCATTGCTTTCAGGCTGAATCCGTGAGGCGCAAGGTACGCATTGCAGGTCGCATATGTATAAGAACGCGAATAACGGTTTACATAGTGACGGTAACCACCCGTAACACAACATACGTGCGCAACGTCAGACTTGCCTGACAGACTTTCAGGCACAACGTCTAATAATGCTCCTCGGGCCAGGCTTGATGGGCACACATCCATTAGGAGATTCACATGAGCTCCCACGTCGAAGAGATTGAGCAGTCAGCGGCAGCTTCCTGGAAGGTACTGATGACCAAAGGCGTGACCAACGCCATATCAGGTCTCTCCCAGATGTGTGAGGCGCACATCAGGATCACCTCGATTGAGGCCGAAGAGGTCCCCGTGGTGCAGATTCCTGATCTGCTGGGTGGCCCCGAGGCAATGGTCGCTGGAGTTTACCTTGAGATGTCCGGCGCAGGCACGGGTCACATTGTGATCGTATATATGCCAGAGACAGCTTTCGACCTCATCGACATGCTTATGGGAGAGCCGAAGGGCACAACCGCCGAGCTTGAAGAGATGGAGCGGTCGGTCCTCGGAGAGGTGGGGAACGTCATGGGTTCACAGTTCCTCGGCACGGTAGCCGACGCCACAGGATTCGACCTCCGGGTCTCACCGCCCGCGGTGATGAATGACATGTCTGCCTCGATTCTGGATGCGACGATGGCCGATCTTCTGGGGCAGAGCGACGAAGTTCTGATACTGAACACAACATTCGGTACAGAGGATCATCAGATAAATGGCACCTTCCTGGCAATGCCAAACGTTGAACTTCAGAATCTGTTGTTCGATAAGCTGAATTAAGCCACCACATCCTCAGTTTGTTGATCTCCCCTGTCCCTTCAGCGTTCCTCGTTATTGATCAGCGCTCAACAGGCACGCTATTGGGCAGACCATATCACTTGTTGGCGACCTCCAACGTTCTCTGTTCCAGGCAGCAATCAATTAAACGTTTCTCCAAATGTTAGGTGTTTCATAAACGGTTCCTAACATTTCCCTCCTCCGTCCGAGTCAGTTCAACACTTACGACCAAGTTGGCGCTTTTCTGCCACATTCATGTCAGTTTTTCACGGTGAGTTGGCATGAATCGTGTTTACCTAATGTCAGTAGCCGAAAATATCGTCGTCGGGCTCCCGCTGGATGAGTGTCATCTACGAACCATGAAATCCGGGATTCATCTCGATTTCGCAACGGGAATCTGCCGGACACTGTCGTGACAAAATTGGTCAGGAGATTGACATGAGCACAACAGCCCTGGGAATCGATGCAACCATCACCGGTCTGTGGAAGGTCCTGATGACGAAGGGCGTGACCAACGCCATATCAGGCCTGTCGCAGATGTGCGAATCTCACATCAAAGTATCCTCGATAGATGCCAAGCAGATTCCGGTGATAGAGATTCCAGACCTGCTCGGCGGCCCCGAGGCGGTGGTTGCAGGCGTGTACCTCCAGATGTCTGGCTCCGGCTCCGGCCATATCGTTGTGGTGTGCGATCCGAAAACCGCCTTTGACATGATCGACATGCTCATGGACGAGCCGCCGGGGACCAGTTCTGAGTTCGATGAGATGGGGCAGTCAGTGTTTGGAGAAGTCGGAAACGTCATGGGCTCACATTTTCTGAACACACTGTCTGACGCAACAGGACTCGATCTGAGAGTCTCCCCGCCCGCCGTGATGATGGATATGTCCGCGTCGATTCTTGACTCAACGCTGGCCGAGCTGCTGTCTCAGACCGATGAAATCCTGATGCTGGACACCACCTTCGGCACCCCGGACCGCCAGATCAACGGCAAGTTCCTCGCCCTGCCCAACCCGGAGTTACAGGCCAAACTATTCGTCAGGCTCGCTATGCCTACGGCGAAAAACTGAACCACGCCAGCTCCCCATTCTAGTTTCTTATTGATCCAAGGCCACTGAATTGCGCCGCGCCGCTGACGAGGTCTTGGATCATTTTTTCCCGCAACGCTCTTCCACATTTGCGACTGTTTAATGCCAATCCACTGGCATATTTCGGCGTTATATAGGTGTTTGCACGGACCTCAATCCGTAACAACACTGTTCTAACGCGGTGATGGGAACACCTATGCTAACAGGGCGCAAACATGTGGTGGAGCAAAACCTCCTATACTTCGAATTTCCGCAAACGATTGGCGGCCGAGGGACCGACAACGATGACCGGGAATTTTGCCTTTCAGATAATCCAACTGGAAGTGTCACGTAGGCGACAGTGTCAATGTCAATTGGCTGATATTTCGCCATACGAACAAACGGTATCCTAATGGAATCCTCACATTTACTTGTTGGGTAATCTAGAAGTCATGAGGGCGCTTTTGTCGGGCTTTACGAGAAAGAAGCTCGACGCAGCCACATAAATTGTTCAGGTTCGAACGTTTTGGTGTATGGGTTGACACCCATTGGGGGAGCAGAGGTAATCGAATCATGAATCCCATCAGTCGATGGATAACCATCCTTCTTGTGGTGACTGTAGCTCTGTCGCCGTTGGCATCTATTACGATCTCAACGGGCGGCCCGCAGGCAGTATATGCGGACGATGACGACAGCAACTCATCGGGGACCATATCCTGCAAAGGCGACTCTCATATAGTCGTAAAGCCTGCTCCCGGAATCGATGATGTTTTCTTCAACGAGCATTTCGGGACAGAGACCGTCAGCCACTTCCCCGGAACCAACATCTATGTGCTGACCGTTGTGGGAGAGGAAAAAGGAGCCAAGAAGAAGGTCAGGGAGTTGCTCCGGTCTGGATACGTGGTGTGGGCTGAGGCTGGTCAGTACGAGACCGACCATATCATCCCAGATGCATTTGCTGACGCAGGTTTGGATATGTTCGCCAATGCGGACCTGGACGAGTTCACTGCGGCAGCCCTGGACCAGTTCACCCAATCCATCCTTGATCAGTTCAACCTCGCAGCTTTGGACCAGTTTACACAAGCGGCCCTGGACCAGTTCAGCCAATCAGCCCTCGACCAGTTCGGTCAGGCAGCCCTCGATCAGTTCAGCGCCGCGGCCCTCGACAACTTCATCGAAGCCATGCTCAAAGAGATGGACGACGACGATGAAGATGACGACGATGATGAGGATGACGACGACGAGGATGACGGCGACAAGAAGGGCAAGAAGGCCAAGGGCAAAAAAGCCAACGACAAAAAAAATAAGAACAAAAACGACGATGACGATGATGATGACGAAGACGACGAGGATGATGACGAAGACGACGACTGGAAGCGCAAGAAGAAGCACGAAGTTGACGACGATCTAGCCGAGGCGATTCTGGACCAGTTCGGTCAGGCAGCCTTGGACCAGTTCACCCAGGCGATGTTGGACCAGTTCACCGGGGCGGCTCTCGACCAGTTCAACCTGGCGGTGCTGGACCAGTTCAGCACGGCGGCTCTGGTTCAGTTCAATGTGGCTGTGCTGGACCAGTTCAGCACAGCGTCCCTGGACCAGTTCACCACAGCAGTGCTGGACCAGTTCTCAATGTCGGTGATGGACCAGTTTGCGCTGGCCGCCCTTGATCAGTTCAGCCCGGCGGCCCTCGACCAGTTCTCAATGGCCGTGGCAGACCAGTTCTCCCAGGCTGTGCTTGACCAATTCACCCAGTCAATATTGGACCAGTTCTCCGCGGTGGCTCTGGACCAGTTCTCCATGGCGCTGATGGATCAATTCTCCACGACGGTCCTGGACCAGTTCACGGTTGCAAACCTGGACCAGTTCTCCCAAGCGGCCCTGGACGAGTACAGCCAGACGGTAATCGACCAGTTCTCAATCGCGATTATGGACCAGTTCTCCGTTGCATCATTGGACCAGTTCTCAGCGGCGGCGTTGGACCAGTTCGTAATGGCCGCCGTCGATCAATTCACGACAGCGGTGCTGGACCAGTTCATGCAGGCGATTCTGGACCACTTCAACGCAGAGTTCTTCAAAGAATTGATTCTGGAAATCCTCGGATTCTCATACGGACAGAAGGCTGAGGAACAGATAGCCCTCGCCAAGATCGAGGCCCCCGCCGCGCAGAACTACTCCACCGGCGAGGGTGTCGTTGTTGCAGTTATCGACTCGGGCATCCGCGACCACTGGTACCTGAAAGACCGCCTCGCGCCCGGCGGATGGGACTTCGTTGACAATGACAACGATCCCACCGACGAGATTTCTTCTTATGATTCAGACGGCGACGGCATATACAGCGAAGGTTGGAGTCACGGGACTCACGTGGCCGGCATCGTGGCTCAGGTGGCACCGGACGCCAAGATTCTGCCCATTCGCGTGCAGGACGGAGACGGCGGAGGCTGGTCATTCATCGTGGCCGAGGCCATCGAATATGCAGTCAACAACGGCGCCGACGTAATCAACCTGAGCCTCGGCGTGCCATGCAAATCCAACGACCTCAAGCATGCGATGAAGCACGCTGAGGAACATGGCGTTGTGGTGGTCGCCGCAGCGGGCAACGACAACGAAGGCAAACTCCATTATCCGGCGGCCTACAGTAGCGCCGCTGCAGTTGCTGCGCTCGACAACAACGGCGTCAAAGCCTCATTCTCCAACTACAACAAAGCGGTCAAGATATCCGCTCCGGGCGTGAATATCTACAGCGCATACGGCGACGGCAGTTTCGCCTGGTGGAGCGGCACTTCGCAGGCCACTCCGATGATCGCCGGCGAGGCGGCCCTGCTGCTCAGCCTCGATCCGAGCCTGAAACCCAGCAAAGTCAGGGCGCTCATAAAGAAGGCCGCTAAAGATATCAAGGGTCTGAACCCTCAGCACAAGAAAAAGCTGGGTGGCGGTCTCGCCGATGCTTTGAAGGGTGTGGAACTGGCAGGAGCTCATCTGGATATTGATGATCCTGACGACGACGAAGGTTCCGGCGAATCGATCCACGCGCCTGACGCGCTGTCCAACACTGTCGAACTGCCCACAGATCCTGCCATGGACAATCATGGGAAGAGCGCCAGAGTATCAGAAAATCCAGCCCCATCAGACGCAGGCGATGATACCAAACAGGAACCCGTTAATAACAAAAACGGCGCCTTAGCCGACTCGAAACCTACAACCGACGACGGAAAGTCAGAAGAAGAGGAAGCCAAAGCTGAGCAAGAGGCCAAGGCCGAAGCAGAGCAACAGGCCAAGGCGAACGCCGAGCAAGAAGCCAACGCTAAGGCCGAAAAGCAGGCCAAAGCCGAAGCAAAGAAGGCCGAGAAAGAGCGCAAGGCCAGAGAGAAGGCAGAGAAGAAAGCCAAGCAAAAGGCTGAAAAGCAGGCCAAGGCCGAAGCAAAGAAGGCCGAGAAAGAGCGCAAGGCCAAAGAGAAGGCCGAGAAGAAGGCCAAGGCAAAAGCCGAGAAGTTGGCCAAAGCCGAAGCCAAAAAGAAGGCCAAGGCCGAAGAGAAAGAGCGCAAGGCTAAAGTGAAGGCCGAGAAGAAAGCCAAAGCAAAAGCCGAGAAGCTAGCCAAAGCTGAAGCAAAGAAGGCCGAGAAAGAGCGCAAGGCCAAAGCGAAGGCTGAGAAGAAAGCCAAACAAAAGGTCGAAAGAGAAGCCCGAAAGAAAGCCAAGCAGGCGGCAGGAAACAAGTAATGAGCCAGTCCCTGGAATGAGCGATCATGGACTGACCAACACAGATTGCTCCCAAACGACACCGATTTGATATCAGGAGCAAATACGGGGGGAAACCGATGGCAACAGTATGCGAAGTAGATCTGGCTCGAATTGTCGAGTACCTGACCGGGCAACTGGGCGAGGATGAGCGAACCAGTCTTGAAGCGCACATCGGCGCCGGATGCGCCCAGTGCGCCGAGCGCATCATCGCGCTGGGCGGAATGGTCTCAGAACCAGAGCCTGAACCCGCACAGCAGATGCTGGTCCAACCTCTTATGGACACTCAGATGCCCCAGCCCGCCGGGGTGCGTGGCGCCGCGGTCCTCAGTCGCCGAAGGGTGTACGAGGCCGAGAGCAAGATTTGCATCGACATCCAGCAGAATGAGACTGAGCCGGGGATTTCGACCATCGAAGGTCAGATACTGATCAAGGGCGGAGACCTGGATGAGGCCGCCGGCGCATCCGTGAGTCTCAGTGACGCAGGAAACCCCGTCGCCAAAGGCCAGGTGGACGAGATTGGCGACTTCAGTATCGTTGGCGTGCCTGCAGGAATCTACGACGTGACCATAACCATCGGCAGTATGGAGGCCATGATCAAAGGCATCGAGGTCTAGGAACCGCCCCCAACTCAGCAGGCTCGCTCAGAAGCTAGGCACTGCCCTCCGGCGCCATCCTGTATTCAAACGGACGCTCTCGGAGGGCAATGACCGCAACAGTCCCGACAACGGCCAGAATAAGCATTATGACGAATGCCGCATCATAACTGCCTCGCCAGTCAAAAATTACCGCCCCCAGAACCGCGCCCAACCCCCCTGCCACCTGATGCACCATGTTTATCACACCGCTGAGGGTTCCCAGCCTGGACGTGCCGAATATGTTGCTCACGAACACCACTGTCAGCGGCGCGGTCATCGTGAATGTGAACCCGTACAGCAGCGCGAACACCGTAATGCTTGCCGTGTCCTGAAATATGGGGATGTATGCGAAAAGACCAATTCTCAGAATGAAGCACAGGACCGTCGGTCTCGCTGCCCCCATCTTGTCGGACATCGCCCCGGAAATCAGCACGCCGGTCAGTCCCAACAGTCCCATGAACGCCAGTATGTTGCCCGCAAGAAACTGGGAAATCCCCTGATCCTGAGCGAAGGCCACCACGTGGGTCGCCATGAAAAAGTCCTGAGCCCCGCACGCCGCGTACAGCGCCACCAGCAGCAGAAACTCTCTGGACCGTAGCGCCGCCCACAAAGGCAGTGATCGTCCGGCGGCTTCCGGATCGAATGTCGATCGCATAACCACCGCTGGTTTCGGCGGCGGGTGTGATTTGATGGCCACCAGCGCAATCGGAAGCACCACAACGGCATTCACGGCCCCCAATATGGCGTAGGACGTGCGCCACCCCAGAGATTCCAGGAACGACGCCATCAGCACGATGATTACCAACTGGCCGATTCCGTTTCCAGAGATCGCCGCGCTAGCCGCCAACCCTCGACGCTCAGGAAACCATCGGCTCATCAACACGCTGACCGGAGCCACCGACGACGCGGCGTGCCCCACCGCGAAGACCAGACCATACAGCACAAATAGCTGCCGCGATGCGTTGATCTGCCCCATCAGGGC
>JASLRP010000468.1 GCA_030743915.1 SAR202 cluster bacterium
GACGAGTTCGTCATCAACGGCCAGAAGATGTTCACCAGCGCGGCCCACTTCTCGTCTCACATCTGGTTGCTGGCCCGAACCGATCCGGATGCGCCCAAACATCGCGGCCTGTCGGTGTTCCTGGTGCCGATGGACTCCCCGGGCATCACCGTCCGCCCTCTGTGGAGGATGGACGATGGACGCACCAACGAGGTGTTTTTCGATAACGTTCGCATACCCCGCTCCAACCAGATTGGCGAGCCGAACCGGGGTTGGTATCACGTCGCGATGGCCCTGGATTTCGAGCGGGTGAGTCTCGGAGGTCGGTACGCCGGACTTCTCAATCGGCTCAACTCCCTGGTGAAATACGCCAACGAGACCACCGCGAACGGCGCTCCGCTGTCTCAGGACCCGCACATACGCGGAAAGTTCGCCGACCTGGGCATCAAGCTGGAGGTCGTGCGTCTGTTCTCATACCGCACAGCCTGGATGATCGACCAGGGCCACGTGCCCAACTACGAAAGCTCTGCTCAAAAGATCATCGCCACAGACCTAATCCAGGAGATCGCCGATTTTGGCGTCGAGCTTCTGGGGATGCACGGCCAGTTGACCAAAGACTCTCCCCACAACCGTTTGAACGGAGAACTGGAGCAGGCGTACCGCAGCGGCATATTCCTGCGATTCGGCGGCGGCGCCAACGAGGTGCAGCGGGACATTATCGCTCGTCGCGGACTCGGCATGCCGAGATAACCGCACGCCTGAAACCCGAACATCCGATACCTGACAACCTGACCCCAGAGGAATGATATGGATCTGGCCCTGACCGAAGCCCAGGAGATGCTCAAAAATTCAGCCCGCGAGTTTCTGGAGAGCGAGTGCCCTCCCTCCCTGGTTCGCGCTATGGAGGACGATGAGCGCGGTTATCCTACCGAGCTTTGGGAGCGGATGGCCGGTCTCGGCTGGATGGGCTTGGCCTTTCCCGAAGAATACGGAGGCGAGGGCGGAACCCTGACTGACCTGGCCGTCCTGCTGGAGGAGATGGGACGCGCCATGCTTCCCGGCCCCTTCTTTGGCACGGTGGTCAACGTCGGCCTGACGATTCTGGACGCCGGTTCTGAAGCTCAGAAGCAAAAGCACATCCCCAATCTGGCGTCTGGCGCACTGATCGGGACCGCCGCTCTGCTGGAGGAGGACGGGCAATACGGCCCTGACAGCATCAACCTGCCCGCAAATCAGGTAACCAGCAGCCTTCGGTTGTCCGGTTCCAAGATGTTCGTCGAGTACGCTAACACCGCTGACCTCATGCTGGTCCCGATCCGCTCAACCACTTATGGCTATAGCGAAATCACCATAGCATTGATTCCGGGCGCTCTCCCAGGCGTTTCTTTGGCCGCTCTGGACAGTATCGCCCGAGATCGTCAGTTCGAAGTCACTTTTGACAAAGTCAGCGTTGCATCCAACGACATCCTCGGAGTGGTGGGCCAAGGATGGCCCATCATCAGACGTTTGTTGGACAGGGCGACTGCGCTCCACTGCGCCGCGAGCGTCGGTGGAGCGCAGAAGGTCCTGGAGATGACTGTCGAGTACATGAAGCAGAGAGTCCAGTTCGGCCGACCCCTCGCAAGCTTCCAGTCTGTGCAACACGACTGCGCCGACATGGTGAACACCATCGACTCGGCCCGTCTCGCCACCTACCAGGCGCTGGCCCGCCTGGAGAGTGGTGTGTCGGCAGACCGCGAAATCGCGATGGCCAAAATACTCGCCAACCACGCCTACAAATGGACGACCCTCACCGCCCAGCAGTTGCACGGAGGCATCGCCTTCATGGAGGAATACGACCTCCAGATGTGGACTCGCCGGGCCAAGGTCGCCGAGCTTAAGTTCGGAACGTCGGCGCCTCATCGAGAGGTGTTCGCGCAGTCGATGGGGCTGGCGTAGAAGTCGGCGACCGAGACAATCTGCTTCCACCGGTTTGGTCTCGGCGCTAGTCCTCGATAGTTACAGTGCCCTCGGCGCCGTCAACGGTGATAAGCATACCGTCCTTTATCAGGCTAGTGCCGTTTCCTGTGGCGGCCACACACGGAATGCCGTACTCTCGCGACGCGATTGATGCGTGGGACAATACGCCTCCGGCATCGATGACAACGGCTACTGCTTTGGTGAACAGGATCGTCCACGGTGGCGCAGTAGTCACGCAGACCAAGATCTCGCCCGATTGGAAATTTGCGGCTTCGGCAAGGTCCATGATCACTCTGGCCCGTGCCGTCACTACACCACGGCTCGCACCGATACCTCGCAACACTTTTTCTGAGGCAACATCGCCTTCAGATTCGGGTTGAGTCGATTCGTCAACTTGACCGACGAATTCTGGCGGGGTTTTCGTGCTCCAAAACTCCCATTCCTGACGCCGCTGTTCAACGAGCGCTTTCGCGGAATCGGCGGTATTTGCCAGATATCGGTCAACCTCTTCTGGTTCCAAGAAGAAGATGTCCTCGACCTGGTCTATGGCATCCGCATCCACCAATCTCTGGCCTCTGCGCAGCATCGCCACACGCAGGCTTCCATAAGACAGTAGCTGCCAGAATGCTCGATTTTCCCGGACGGTTACCCAGGGCTTCGTAGCCGCCAGCAACTCGCGAAACCGGGCGCGTTTTTCGTCATCCGAACCCAGTTTGGTCTCAACGTCAACAGCCAGCTTGTCCATCTCGTTAGCCACATTTTGTTGGACTTCCAACGGGGCGGGCACGTCATTCATGACAGCGTGTTTTATGAATCCCAGCGGCGCTTCAGGTTGCTCACGGAATGTTGGCGCAGCGGACTCCCATTGCGATGTTCGCAGGCCATAATACTGAATATATTCCTCGAACGCAGTCAAAAACTGCGTCCCATCATCGGTATCTGATATGGCGCCAATCATCTTTTCCGGCTCATTCTCGATGATGATGCTGGTCAATGGCTCAGAGCGTCGGGCGATCTGAGCGATCTCCCATAACGCCTGATCGGCCATCAGTGTTTCATTCACGCCACCTGCGGTAAGTTCCGTGGCAAGGATTTCGCTTTCCTCGCCAAAATCCGCAACCAGGAAATCTATCAGCAGTTGTCGTGAGAGCATAATGGTCTGCAAAGAAACCATCGTCATATGAAACGCATACCCATACGCTGCCACCAGATCGGGCGTTGACGGTTCGTCACCTGACTCTCGCAGCCAAGTGCACCGCTCTTCGGTTCTCGGCTGACAAAATTGCTCCCACGCGCCAAGGATGCCACCCATACGGTCGGTAAACTGCTGTATTTGAGAGTTTTCTTCGTCTGACTGGATCACCCGGCGCCAATGCAAGAACCCGTTGGGCACCAGGAAATCACGAAGAATCGGATGCAATGGGATTCCAGCATCGGAATGTGCTTGTTTGCAGCTAACCTCCGATAACAACCAAACGGCGGCGTCGAACGGCTTCAAAGGGTTGGGCCAATGGCTGCTGTCCCAGGACCACCGATGGTCTCGTTGTTCCGGGTTGGCCCAATCCACAGGAAAGTCTGCGCCATCGGAACATTCGTAAATAGTGGTCAGGGGTGAAGTCACGATATCCTCCGCTTCGCTGTTGGAAGCTGTGGTCCAATTCAAGAAAGCGGAATTTTATGATGCTAATAGCCGAATTGTCAACGTCTCTGAATCACCTGCTCGCCGAAGAGGGCAATCAACTCCATTGCCGCCTGACGAGTGACCGCCCAGCAGTTGCGCAAAGGCATCGCCTTCTTGGAGGAATACGACCTCTAGATGTGGAAACGCCGGGCCAAGGTCGCCGAGCTTGAGTTCGGCACGCCAGCGCCTCATCGAGAGGTGTTCGAGCGGTCAATGGGGCTGGCGTAGGAGCCTGTACACCTGTGCACCAGGGTGGAAGCGGCGCTCAGGTCACAGTCCCGAAGAACCTCTGCCTTTTTCGCGCGCATCCCATTCGTGCCTCAACAGGCCATAGAGATACATGTCGAAGCGCCGACCATCCCGTTGGAGGAATTCCCTGTAAACTCCTTCGCGTTGGAAGCCTAGCTTTTCGTACATGTTGATGGCGCGTTGATTGTAGTCGAACACCGTGAGTTGGACTCGATGCAGGTTCAGTTCATTGAAGGCGAAGCCAAGAACCAGTCTTGTAGCCTCGTTGCCATACCCCTTGCCCCAATTGGGTGAATCACCAAGGCCGATGGACATCCAGCCAACCTGGTTGGTCCATTCAATGCCGTCAATCTCGACGACGCCGAGCAATCCGTCATCGTCCAGCAGGCGAATGGCGAAGATGAATGCGTCTGACGCCTTCTGTCGCCTATCTAACCACTGGTTCAGCATATCTTCGGTTTTGGGATATGCAGGGTTTGAATCAAACAGGCGGGCGAATTCGGAGTCGTGGTGCCAGCGGATCATGGTGGGGACATCGTCGCGAGTCAACGCGGTGAGCCGGATACTCGGGCCGTAGAGGAGCTTTGAAAGCGACATCACTTGCCTGCACAAACTGGCGTGTTAATCATTTCTTTGCTGCGGGAAACTACACGCCTCTCTGATAACCCATTATTCATCGGTAATCCATGTCGTACACGCCCTGTGCTCCGGGCGGATAACCACCCGCAATGACGTGACCACTGTCCAACATAAATTATACTGCTCGGCGCCGGAGTAACGCCATGCTCTGGGCTTCTTATGAATCAACGTCTCTGAATCACCTGCTCGCTGAAGTCAGCAATCAACTCCAATGCCGCCTGACGAGTGACCGCCGCCATAGCCATGTTGTTGACTCCGATGTCTTCTAACTCGTCCAGACGGCTGTTGATCTCTCCCCCTGTGCCAGTAAGGGAGGTCGCCACGACCTCAGGCAACACAAATCGCTCCTCGCCCTCTTTCAGATAGACATAATGACCTTCGTGTACGTCGAGGTATCGCCGGTCGTCAGGAGTGGGCGGCGTTCGACGGTCTCCGTACTCTCGGATGTACTGATCATACATCCCTGCCATGTCAGCGTTGTCCATACCCAGATTTGAACCCGGCCCGTACCCATGCTCCCACATCGCGTGGACTCCGGGAACCAAGGCAGGCCCCACATTCCTGACCACCCGCTCGCTGGATAGCGTCTCCCCTTCCCGAAGGACGCACGACGGGATTAGCACCGTCACGTAAGGCTTCGTCCCGTCACCGCCTGCGTGGTCAAAAGTGTTGCCTGCTGACGCCGCGCTCTCCGACACTATCGGCAATCCCTGCTCGACGCCCACCGTATTTCTGGCAGTCGTTATCCAACCGTCAGACATTTCGCCAACGATCTTCTGGCCACGCGGTCCGTTTGCGGCGAGCATCACCGGGATGGGGTCTTCGATATTGAAGAACTCGTCCCGACCCGAGTTGGATTTCGAGTGAATAAGTCGAATCCATCGCTCGCGGTCGCCTTCTCGGAATAGCACATCCTCGCCCGCCAGCAGGCCCTTAACCTGCGCCGCGTATTCTGCGAACTGTTTCATGGTCAGGGCCGGCAATCCCATCGTATTGCGACCGGTATAGCCGGTCCCCAATCCAACGATCACCCGACCGGGAGCAATCTTGTTGATCGACGCAGCCGCAGCAGCCGTGACCGGAGCCAGCCGATTGCTCGGTATGCCTACAAGCGTCCCCAGCTTGATGGTTGACGTGTTCTGAGCGGCCAGAGCCATCGTCGCCCAGACATCAGAGTAAATCAACTGCGAGTCAGCAAACCAGGCGTGGGTGAATCCGGCCTCCTCAGCCGCCTTCACCTCGCGCCAGGCGTCTATGTAACACGGAATCAGAATGCCGTAATCCATGCTCAAAACCCTCCATCTACCAAAAAGATCAACTTGATGGGTAGCCTTTAGCTATCTCAGCGATGCTCTCCAGATCGTCGATAGCGACCACTGGATAGCCCAGTTTCTGCGCGTTTTCTCTCAGGTCGATTCGACGGGCCCCATCTACAAACAGCCCGGTGTCGGCCAGAACGAACGGCATACCCACAGCCTTCGCCGCTCCAAGATCGTGGGTCGAGTCGCCGACGTACAGAGACCGGCTGGCTTGGACGCCCAGTTGACTGGTGGCCTTCTCCAGAATTTCCGGGTCTGGTTTGGGATTTGTGACGTCGTCCGCCGTCAGGACTACCTCGAAATAAGAATCAACCCGATTGTGAGACAGAACCCGCCGGGCCACGTCTCCGGCGCCCATCGTGGCTATCGCAATTTTGAACCCATCCTGTTTCAGTTGACCGAGGAGCGCCTCGACACCCGGCAGTATCGCCACCTCGGTCGAGTACTCGGTTTGCAGGGTGTTCTTGGCCACGACGGCCTCATCAATGTGTTCATCGGCCTTCGCCTCTCCGAGGTCTCTGACCAGGAAGTACGACATGATGTTTCTCGACCCGCCACCGAACCTCTCCCGCACCTCGTCGTCGGACGCAGTAACGCCGAACCGGGCCAAACCTTCTTTTGTCGCCTTCAGCACCGCTGGCTGGCTGTCAACCAGTGTTCCGTCGAGATCGAATATTACCGCGTCAATCTGTCTGCTCATCTGTGATGTAAATTCCTCTCTGATAGCTTTGCAATCGCCGTGAACTATATTGCCGACTTCACAGCCAGTCAATCTTTCATCCCAGAATCCTCACATCGTCAGACTTGACCAGCCCGAACATCGGCGTTATGCTGACTGCGAAACCCCTCCCCAGGGGGTATGGGTTAGAGCAGCAGAAAGACGAACAACATGGCTACGACCGACACAGCCCACGAACACCATCAGCTTCCAGACGCCAAGAAGGACGCCCTGAAGCGACTCAACTACATTGACGGCCACCTCAACGGCGTCCGAAGGATGGTTGAGGAGGACCAGTACTGCGTCGATATCCTCAAGCAGACATTCGCCGTCCGACGCGCGATTCAGAAACTGGAATCCAGACTGCTGGAAGGCCACTTGCATTCCTGCGTAATCGACGGAGTGAAGGACGGGCGCGAGGACCAAGTGCTTAGCGAGCTTCTGGAGCTATTCTCCCTGGCGGACAAGAGGTAATTCATGGCTACACAAGCCCCCATTGAAAAGATGACCTTGCCTATCAAGGGCATGTACTGCGCCGCCTGCATAATCCATGTATCCAACGCGCTGCAGGAGGTTGATGGCGTCGAGGAGGCCAACGTTAATCTCGCCACCGAGAAGGCCACCGTGACGCTGGATCACACGGTCGATCTCGGTGACCTGACCTACGCCCTGGAGGATGCGGGGTATGGCATCGCCACTCAGGCGGTCACTCTTGGCCTAGGCGGGGTCACTTCCGCCGAAAGCGCGAAACAGATCGACGCCGCGATTCGGGATTTCGAAGGGGTAAACTCCATCGAAGTCGATCAACCAAACGAGCAGGTGACCATCGAGTACATCCCTGGACTCACGGGAATATCCGACTTCCGACACGCCATTCAGGACGCCGGATTCAGCGTGCTGGCAGTCATAAGTGACGATGACGAAGCCTCCACTCCCAGAGATGTGAAAATCCTGCGCAACAAGTTCATCGTCAGCCTGATAATCTCCGGAGCCATCATGACCTTCATGGCGGCTCCGAGACTGGTCAACTGGCTGCCCTTCGACATGAATTACCTGCTATTCGCCTTGGCGCTGCCGGTGCAGGTCTGGGCGGGAAAGCAGTTCTACACCAGCGCGTGGGGCGCGGCCAAGCACTTCACCTCCAACATGAACACGCTTATCGCAGTGGGCACGTCTGTGGCCTTCCTTTACAGCGTCGTGGTGACGCTGGTTGGCGATGCTTCGTTCTTTGATGGCCAGGCCACTGACACCTATTTCGACACATCCACGGCAATTATCGGCCTGGTGCTTCTCGGGAAATTCATGGAGGCGAGGGCCAAGAGCCGGGCGTCCAACGCAATCAAAGCCCTGATGGGTCTCCAACCGAAGACCGCGCGAGTTGTGCGCGACGGCGAACACGTTGACATATCAATAGACGACCTGACCGTTGGCGACACCATTCTCGTACGCCCCGGCGAGCGCATCCCCGTGGACGGCGTGCTGGCCGAGGGCATCTCCTCGGTGGACGAGTCCATGCTCACCGGCGAGAGCGCACCCGTGGACAAGGAGCCTGGGAGCGAAGTTTACGGCGCCACGATAAATGGCAACGGAGGTTTCACGTTCACAGCAACCAAAGTCGGGCGCGACACCATGCTGTCCAACATCATCCGGCTGGTCGAGGAAGCCCAAGGTTCCAAGGCCCCCATCCAGCGGATGGCCGATCTGATCTCAGCATACTTCGTTCCTTCAGTCATTGGCGCCGCGTCGCTGGTGTTCCTGGTGTGGCTGATCTTCGGCCCTGAACCCAGTTACGTGACCGCGATTCTGACCGCCGTCGCAGTGCTGATTATCGCCTGCCCGTGCGCGATGGGTCTTGCGACTCCGACGGCCATCATGGTCGGAACCGGCAAGGGGGCCGAATTCGGAATCCTGATACGAAGCGCCGAAGCTCTGGAACGCGCTCACAAGGTCGAGGTCGTAGTGCTGGACAAGACGGGCACTCTCACAAGAGGCACGCCCACGGTCACGGACATCATCGCCCCAGACTTCGGAGACGACGAGCTTCTGAGGCTCGCGGCGTCAGCAGAGCAGGGTTCGGAACACTCACTGGCGTCGGCCATTGTCACAGCGGCTCAGGAGCGCAATCTGAACCTGGAACCCGTCACCGATTTCACCGCCCTGCCCGGCGCAGGCATCAAGGCACAGGTGAACGGCTCAAGCCTTACACTCGGAAATCTGGCCCTGATGAACCAGGAGAAATACCACCTCAACGGTATGGAGGCCAGAGCCTTGGAGCTTTCGGCCCAGGGCAAAACTCCCATGTTCATAGCCACCGATGGCGAGGTGCAGGGCATCATCGCCGTGGCCGACACCATCAAGCCCGAAGCCGTGGATGCGGTTCGCGGCCTCCAATCCCAGGGGAACGAGGTCGTGATGCTCACCGGCGACAACCGCCGCACCGCCGAGGCTATCGCAAAAGAAATCGGCATCGACAGGGTGGTCGCCGAGGTGATGCCTGCCGACAAAGCCGATCAAGTTATGATGATACAGAACGAAGGCAAGACGGTGGCGATGGTCGGCGACGGCATCAACGATGCTCCCGCCCTTGCCCAAGCAGACATCGGAATCGCCATCGGCACAGGCACCGACGTGGCCATCGAAGCCGCCGACGTAACGCTGGTGAGCGGCGACCTCCGGGGCGTCTCCTCCGCCGTGGCATTGAGTCGAGCTACCATGCGGGCCATCAAACAGAACCTGTTCTGGGCCTTCGCCTACAACGTCGCGCTGATACCGGTAGCGGCGGGACTCCTGTACCTGATCTGGGGCGAAGGTGGAGCGCCATCGGCCCTGGAGCCTGTGTTCGGCGAGTCGGGATTCCTGAATCCCATTCTTGCGGCAGCAGCGATGGCCGTAAGCTCGGTCACCGTGGTGTCCAACTCGCTCAGACTCAAAAGATTCAAGCCGAAAACGAATTGATCACCCATAGCGAATAACCACCCTGGAGGAAACAATGAGATTGCCACTATTTGGAAAGAGCGGATCAAGCACGGCCAAGGACCCCGTTTGCGATATGGACGTTGACGTCCGCAACCCCAACGGGGGAAGCTACGAGTACAATGGCGAGACCTACTACTTCTGCGGGCCCGGCTGCAATCGGGCTTTCCAGAAGGAGCCGGAAGCATACCTGTCCGGCGACAAAAAGATCGAGATGTAATTCGGAGTTGCGCCCAGACGAATCGACAGG
>JASLRP010000469.1 GCA_030743915.1 SAR202 cluster bacterium
AGGGGATTAATGACTTCGTGACCAATGTGGATAACGAGTCCGAGGCGTTCATAATGGCCGAGCTTGCCCGCGAGTTCCCAGACATGGGGATGCTGGGCGAAGAGTCGGCAGGATCGAGGCCTGATGAGGGTTACGTCTGGATTATCGATCCGGTGGACGGCACTCGAAATTACGCCTGGGGAATACCCTTTGTTTCGCTTGTGGTAGGTCTGGCGCTGGACGGCGAGGTGTTGGCAGGCGTCACATACGACCCCATGCGCGACGAGATGTTCCACGCCGAGCGAGGCAAGGGGGCGTATATGAACGATGCCCCGATACACGTATCGGACAGGTCAACTCTATCAGAGTCGGTGGTGGCCTGTGATCTCAGCTACACCGGCGACGACGGAGCGTCCAACGGATTGCAGATCTTCCAATCGCTGGTAAGCGACATCGGCGCGCCACGGGTCATGGGTTCGGCGGCTCTGGGACTCGCCTACGCCGCCGTCGGACGCTTCGATTTCTACTTCTGCCATCTGCTGAAACCTTGGGATCAGGTGGCAGGCCTGCTCCTGGTGGAAGAGGCCGGAGGCGTCGTAACCGACCGCTCAGGCAATCGAGCGGGGTTGAACAGCGATGGCATCATCGCCTCCAGCGCGGGGCTGCATGCCGAATTCATGCGCCGCACTGACGGCATGGCGTGGCGCAAACCGACGCACCGAACGGTGTAGAGTTGGGGAGCCGTTTCCGACTCCCCTGATTTTTCCAATACGACACTTGAACGAGAGCGAAGCATCCGGTCGCTTGCGGCGACAACGCTTGGATTTCTTCGGCCAGATTCTTCGGGCCCCCCTCAGAATGGCATGTCTCGAAAGATCGCTTGAGCTAGCCCGGCCTTTCTCTCAGAGTCAGCTTGCCGGACACTTCGCGGCCATCTCGTATTATCACGATATCCACGGTCTCTCCCGGCTGGTGGGAGATGAGGAACTTGGAAAGCTCTCCCGTGTTGCGGATGGCCTGACTGCCCAGCATCACGATGACGTCCTCGATCTGTAGACCTGCCTCAGCTGCGGCTGTGCCTTCAATAACTCTGGCCAGAATCACGCCTTCAGTTATGTCCAGGCCCAACTGAGCGCCGATGGCGGGAGTCAGGTTGACAGGAGTGATCCCCAGAAATCCGCGCCGCACGAAACCCTGGTCCATAAGCTGAAGGGCGACCACTTTAGCGTCGTCGATGTTGATGGCAAAGCCGATGCCCTGTCCGCCCTGGATGATTGCGGTGTTGATACCGATAACCTCAGCGGCGTTGTTCACCAGCGCGCCTCCGCTGTTGCCGGGGTTGATGGAGGCGTCGGTCTGGATCAGGTCAATAATGGTGACGTTCTGATCGGTGTTTATGGAGCGGCCCAAAGCGCTGACGACGCCCTTGCTGACCGTCGGCCCGCCGGACAGACCCAGCGCGTGACCGATGGCGATGACATCCTCGCCCACTTCTACTTCTGCGGCCACGCCGAGTTTGGCGGGTTGGAGGTTGTCGGCTTGAATTCGTATGACCGCGAGGTCAGTCACTTCATCACGCCCGATTATCTGCGCGGGGAAACTCTCGCCGCTCTCCAGGGTCACGGTCAGACTCTGTGCGTCCTCGATCACATGGTTGTTGGTGAGAATGTTGCCCTGCTGGTCCAGAATAACGCCGGTGCCGACTCCCGTGGGAGGCAATGGCGAGTTGGAAAATCTCATCGCCGCGATTTCGGAAACTATCTGCACGATGGACGGCTTGAGGAGTTTGACCACATCCACGGTGGTCAGTTCCTCCGCCGCGGGACTCAGAGAGACCATGACCGCGTCAGTCCCGTTGCTCGTGCCTTCGATCACCATCTCAGTGTCGGTGTCGGGCGCCTGAGTGGGGCTGGCGGCTGCGGTCGGCTCTGGCTGGCTGGTCGGCGCAGGAGCCTCAGTGGGGCTGGGAGCCCTGGTTGGCGCAGGCGCCTGAGTCGGGTTCGCCGAAACCGTTGGCTCTGGCTGTTGTGTCGGCTCAGGCGCCTGTGTCGGAACTGTCGGAGCGATTGTAGGCTCGACAACCTGCGCGGGGGGCGCGGCCCTGGCTGCGGACGGGGACTGTTGGACGACAGGCGAAACAGTGGGAGCTTGTTCGGTGGGAACTGCGACGGCAGTCGTTGGAACCGCCGAGTCCTGGGAGCTTGATCCCAGGTCACAGGCGCTTAACGCCACGGCGCTGATGATAAACAGAGTCAGGAATAAAGCCAGTCGATAACGCTTGAACATGAATGAAACCTCCGGCGCCGGCGCCTCGGCCAGGGAACCCTTTGCGGCTGGTCGGAAATCGTCTGAGTGACCGCCGTTGAGAAAATTGTCCCTGAAAATGATGCCCGACGATTAACTTGAGGGGACGAATCAGAAACGCTGGAAAAGTCCGCCCGTGTTAATTGAGATGTTCACAGGCCGCCAGACGTTTCATAATAGATAACGTCCGGCGGCCTTCAAGCGTTAGGTTTCGCGCCTGCGGAGTGGGGTACGCTGGCTCCCCCATTTGGGGAAGGTGGCTGCCGGCTCACTGAGTAAGTCTGCGACCTCGGGTTCACTCTTCGCAATACATGATACAGTCGCAATAGCTTCCGATTATCCCCAGTAAACCCAACAGCCCAATGAGCAAGAATACCCAAATTATCGGAACGTAAAAGTACACGACAACTTTCGCCACCATCCAACGTATGGCGCGAAAAAGCGTCGCAAGCCAGATCATCAG
>JASLRP010000470.1 GCA_030743915.1 SAR202 cluster bacterium
CTCAGAGGTTGTGAACCGGGCGCTGACTGGCCGAGAATGCGCCACTATCGGAGCCAATGCGATCCCGTTGAAGCACGGGTTTAGGCGTCTCACGTAATCGGTTGAAAGGCGAAGTTTGGCGGCGATCCGTCGATCGAAGCAGGTGTGATTTGGCAACGGGAGGCGGTGTAAAATGGCGAGCGGTCCGATGCCATCCGCTCTTTTATCGACAGGCGGCGCTGACCCTCAGTAACCTCGATCCCAGGATGTGATCTTGTCTGGCGTTATCCTGACGAAGGTGTGCAGTTTTGGCCACCACGGTTTCACGTAGTCATCCGCCGCGTCTTCTCCGATGTACCTTGCTGAGATGTCTTTCGCCATCTGGTATCCGGCATCGTCGGCCTGATCGAACACTTCCGCTCTGCCTCTCAGCACCAGGGCGGCGAAGGGTGGCCGGTCATCCTGAACCGACAGGGCGACTCGACCATCACGCATAACGTTCTTGGGCCAGGCTCGGGTTTTGTCGGTCCATATGAGGATGGACTCACCGTCGAACAGGTACCAGACTGGGACCAGGTGCGGGAAGCCGTCTCTCCTCAATGTGGCGACGACGGCGATTCTGCCCGGCTCAAGGAATTTTCCCAATTCCGCTGTGTTCATTGAATCTTGGCCCTCCCGGATATGCGACTGCGAACGCCAGGAACCGGTTAGTTTCCGGCGCGAATTTTCACGACGTCGCGCTGGACCTGAGTCGTCACTTGTGGGCCATCTTCAGAGATGAATACGTCGATCTCTGAGCGGACGCCGAACTCGGGGATGTAGATGCCCGGTTCCAGGGTGATCGCGATGCCGGGTATGACCTGACGGGTATCGTGGGTCTCCCAGCTATCCAGATTGACGGCGTTGCTATGGACCTCGCGGCCCAGGCTGTGTCCCAGGCGATGGTTGAAGTAATCGCCGTACCCGGCCTCTATGATGTAATCTCTGGCGACCTGGTCCAACTCCCAGCCCTCCAGCGTTCGCCCCTCGCGGAACCCGGTCTCCAGCGCAGACAGGGCGGCGTCACGGGAGCCAATTACCGCGTCGAACACTTCCTGATGTTTGGCGGGCACTTCATCGCCCACGTAGGCTGTCCAGGTGATGTCCCCGTACATGTCGTCCTCGCCGGGCAGTCGGGTCCACAGGTCAATCAGCACCCAGTCGCCTGGCTTGATGGTCACCGAGTTCTCGGGCGTCGGGTGGAAGTGGGGGTCTGACGCGTGCTCGTTCACAGCGACGGCTGGACCGTCACTGACGATCAGGCCTTCCTCTTGAAAGCGGTTATTGATAAAATCCGCGACCTCGTATTCTTTGATGCCCGAAACCAGCGAATCCCCGATGTGCCGGAACGCTTCCTGGACGATCTCACTGAGTTTTTCGGCGGCGAACAGGTGGGAATTCAACTGCTCCTGGTTCCAGCGCTGAGTGGCGTACTGTATTACGTCCGCCGAAGGCACGACATCGACGCCCATGCCCCGCACCAGCTCCAGCGTTCCGGCGTCGATCTTCGAAACGCGAGGCAGCGCGCCGTTGGGCGTGTATTCCATCGCTATCTGGCTCTGGCCTTCCAGAATTGACTGGAGGCGCTCGATCATCGTTTTACGATTGACGAAAAGGGTGGTCTCGATACCCAGATGAGTGAACCTGCCCTGGTCCACAAAACTGACCAGCAGTTGCGGGTCGCCGTCAGCCGGAATCCACAGCCAGCAGGGACGGGTCACGTTGGAGATCGGCCCCACGGTGTCCCAGAAAATGGGGTTGAGGCCACGATAGTCATACAGCAGCCAACCTGCAATTTCGCGGTCTTTCATGTACTCCTGGGCTTGGGCGATCACAGTCTCGATGGACATTTCTGGAAAACTCCCGATTAGATCATTGAGCGGATGACGCCGCCATCAACCTGGATGGTTGCGCCTGTTATGTAGCTGGCGGCGTCAGAGGCCAGGAATACCACCAGGTTCGCCAATTCCTCGGGCCTACCGATCCGGCCCATCGGAATCATGCCAGTCAGGTCGTCCATGGCCTCTTCGTAATTGGCGCCTGTCGCATCGCCGCGATGGTGAATGACTTCCATCATGCGGTCGGTGAGAAGGTATCCGGGCGCCACGTTGTTGACCAGAATTCCGTCCTTGGCGACCTCGTCGGCCAGCGTTTTGGAATATCCCAACGCTCCCATTCGGGTCGCCGCAGACAGCACCAGATTTTCGATTGGCTGTTTGATGGAGCTGGCGAAGATGTTGATAATCCGACCTCCGCCTTGTTTTCGCATGTGGGGCACGGCTTCGCGGCTCATTCGCGCGAAAAACATGAGCGACATCTGGACGGCCTGCGCCCATGCTTCTTCGTCGGCTCCCTCGGCGGTCCCGGCTGGTGGGCCGCCCGAGTTGTTCACCATGATATCCAGTTGCCCTGTGCGGTCAACGGTCTGTTTGATCAGGGACTGGACCCCTTCGAGGGTGGAGAGGTCTGAGGCGATAGGCGTGACCTCCGCGCCGGTCTCCTCGGCGATTTCATTGGCGGCCAGCGTCAGCGCCTCGATGCTCCTACTGCATACCACCACCCGTGCGCCCTCTCGAGCCAGGCCCAGTGCGCAGGCTCGTCCGAGTCCTTTGCTGCCGCCGCCGACGACCGCAACCTTGCCTTCAAGTCCGAAATCCATGAACGAATCCTCTTCATGATTGACCACCTCGGAATTTGGAGATGGTTTTGAAATCGATTGCTGTTCAATGATACTGGCAGCCATGAACCTCGGCAAGCGAGCGGCAATAGAGTTACCACAGTGGATAATTGTCCGCGAATCTGGTAAAAAAGAGTACGTTGGAAAGCCCTCCCTGATAATTTCCCGTTCCAATATCTAGTCACAGGAGGACTGACATGCCACAGAAAGTGATCCTCAACCACGTTACCAGAGAAGATGTGTCCCGCATTAAGGTCTGGCTGGAAGATGATGAAGTGTCTGAGACCTGGTTCGGCAGATACTCTTATGGCGAACCGGCTCACCTGGGCTATCACCCCCACGAGATGGAGGAAGCGTCGGATGAGGAGTTCAAGCGCGTCTTTGACGATCCCGAGCATCAAACGCTCTCG
>JASLRP010000471.1 GCA_030743915.1 SAR202 cluster bacterium
TCAAAGGCAGTTCAATATAATTGAACGCCGATTGGTCCGCATCGACCCTGCCGTACCCAAAGTAGTTGTCGCGCCCTGGAATCCCGAGATTGTCAGCCCAACGACCCAGCAAGTCCCGAATCGTGACGTTATCGCTGAATCTGTGGCTTCCCCAGGTGAGGGCTGCTGCGCCACTGACATGAGGACACGCCATGCTAGTCCCTGTTTTGGTGCCATACCCTCCGCCCGGCAGGGTCGACAGGACGGATACGCCCGGCGCACTGAGTTCTATCTCAAGCCCGCGACAACTAAACCCTCCTGCGAAATTATTGGCATTGTCAATGGCTGAAACGGCGACTACGCTGTCGTAGGCTGCCGGATACTGCACCGCGCCTCCGGAATTTCCGGCCGCGGCGACGAGCAGGGCGCCTTCGTTGTAAGCCTCTTTGCACATTGCCTCAACGGCGCCAGGCGCCGCCGAACCGGACAGGCTCATGCTCAAGATCTTTGGGCCTTTCTTGTTCAGACACCAGTCGATCCCAGCAATAAGCCAGCTCCATTGCCCCGACCCGCCGGCAGACAGCACCTTGACCGCGTACAAATATGCACTGGGCGCAACGCCAACGACGCCCGCGCCGTTGATCGCAGCCGCAATTGTGCCCGCGCAGTGGGTGCCATGGCTATTGTAGTCCATCGCGCTGCTCTCAGATGGAACGAAGCTCGTGCCACCTTTGTAGTTTGACGCGAGATCGGGATGACTGCCATCTATGCCCGTATCGAGCACAAACACTTTGATCCCTTTTCCACGGCTTACGTCCCATGCTTTCGGAGCTTTGATCTGGGCAACGCCTGCAGGAACGGTTTCAGCCTGAACGGTTGGTTGACCCTCAATTAGAAAGGTATCAGGGCCGGAGAAACCATCCTGATCCGCCGCAAAGAATTCGCCGTCATTTTCGACTGATTCGACGCTGTTGCTGGCGCGCAAGCGCTCCACTTCTCGTTCCGACAGCATCGCCATAACGATTGGCGCTTCAAACCTGTTGACGTCGTACCCCATCAGGTCTTGAGGGAGGCTGGATGGCACAGTCACGCCTCGAGCCAGTTTGTCAGCGTCGTAAAAATTGACGTCCTCTCTCCCGCTGATCTCTGCGAACGCGGAAAGTTTGTCCCTCTGAGCATCTTCATCCGTTCGCTGGTCTTTTCGCCTAAATGTCACGATCATAGGTTGCCTGTTTTCTTCGACCATTAGAACCCTCCATCGCTCAATCTGAAACTATCGACCTTGCATCGCATTCGATGCCACCGTGTTTTTGATCTCCTTTCCCGCCCCAGTTCATGAATCATCAGACATGCTGCTGATCGAGTGGCTTTCACATGATGCCCGGATTATCGTGCATGTTTACGAATGCGGCCTATCATAACCACGCATCGGCGCATACCTACGCATAAACGCAACCGTGACGGCGAATTGAGTACACTACCATGGACATTATGCGGGCCTTACTTTGGGACTACGAGTATGCACGGCTTATTTTAATGGTATCAACATGAATGTGCAACAAGTCTTAAGGTTTTCGCAAGGTATTGAGAAATATCACAGGTGTCAGTATCACCATGGAATCGGGTGGCTTGGTGAATGATCGCCCTGAATGAATGCGTGAGTCACGGTGAACCGAAACCCATGAATGCCTACCAAAGCCCTTTGGTTCAACTCCCAGACATGGCTCCCACGAGTTCCTCAACCAACTGTCGGCGGAATTCGGCCATGTTCTGGACCGTTTCCATCAGTGGTTTCTCCCAGTCTGCGCCCAGGCGGTCGAGATCGAGACGCACTTGCATGTTGCCGACTTCCGCCTGCCGTCCCAGGCGCCTCTGGAGGGCGCGACGGCCTCCCCCAACCTCGTCTCTCAGCCTTAGCACGATACGATCCGGCTCCCGGACGATGGCTTCGATCCCAGCGTTCAGCGCCTCAAGCTTCAACCGCGTCATGTACAAAAGGTTCTGGGCCTGCCAGGGCAGGGGGCCAAAACGGTCTCGAAGCTCGTCTTCCATCTCGTTTATGACGCTAAGGTCGGTCATTTTGACAATGCGTTGGTACAGGATCAACCGAACGGGCAGATCAGCGATGTACTCGGCTGGAAGGCTGGCGGGAAATCCCAGATCGACACCGACGACCGGATCGGGCGTCAACGCTTCAGATATCGTCCCGTCAACAGCATCTCCCAGTTCTTTGACGCTGAGGCCCCCGTTGACTTGCGAAGTCTCGGACGCTCCACTGTCTCTCTGAGCCCGGAGGTCCTCAACCGCTGACGCCAGCAATTTCGTGTAAAGGTCGAATCCGACGGCGTGGATGTTCCCCGATTGCTCGGCCCCCAGGATATTGCCTGCCCCTCGGATTTCCAGATCCTTCATGGCGATGCGGAACCCTGCCCCAAGCTCAGTGGCGGCCATCATGGCCTTCAACCTTCGCTCGGCGGTTTCGGACAGCGATTGAGTTTTCGGGATCAGCAGGTATGTGTACGCCCGACGAGCGCTGCGCCCCACGCGACCGCGAAGCTGGTAAAGTTGGGCCAGCCCGAAGGCGTCGGCCCGATTGACAATCAGCGTGTTGACGTTTTGGATGTCCAGGCCGGACTCGATTATCGTAGTGCATACCAGAACGTCGAACTTGCCCGTCGCGAAGTCGGCCATTGCGTCCTCCAGCCCTCGCTCGCCCATCTGTCCGTGGGCGATTCCGACCTCCGCTTCTGGAACGATGCGCTTGATGTAGTCGGCCATGTAGGCAATGTTGTGAACGCGATTGTGCAGGAAATAGACTTGCCCTTCCCTGTCCATCTCTCGGAGAATCGCCTCTCGGATCAACTCGTCGCTGAATTCTGACACGTACGTCTTGATGGGCAGACGTTCCTCCGGCGGGGTCTCCATCGTGCTCATATCCCGAACGCCGGCCAGCGACATGTGAAGCGTGCGAGGTATAGGGGTGGCGGTCAAGGTCAGCACATCCACCTCCTGGCGCAGCGCTTTCAGGCGTTCCTTGTGCCCCACGCCGAATCGTTGTTCCTCATCGACGATAACCAGGCCCAGGTCTTTGAACCGAACGTCCTTCTGGATAATCCGGTGCGTTCCGATGCAGATGTCGATCTGTCCGGCGGCCAGCGCTTCCACAATGTCGGATTGCTCCTTGCCCGTGCGGAACCTGCTAAGAACGTCTATCCTCGTTGGGTACGCGCTGAGTCTCTGAGAAAATGTGACGTAGTGCTGTTGAGCCAAAACTGTCGTGGGGACCAGCACAGCGACCTGTTTGCCGTCCATCACGGCTTTGAACGCGGCTCGAAGCGCGATTTCTGTTTTGCCATAGCCCACGTCGCCGCAAACGAGGCGGTCCATGGGTTTGGTATTCTCCATGTCTGCTTTCACCTCGGCGATGGTGGCGAGCTGGTCCGGAGTTTCTTCGAAGGGGAACGACTCCTCCAGTTCCGCCTGCCACGGCGAGTCTGGGCCGTGAGAATAGCCTTCCACCAACTCCCTGGCGGCGTAGAGCGATAGAAGCTCCGCCGCCATCTCGCGGGTGGAGCGCTCTGCTCTTGCCTTGGCTCTCGACCACTCCTGCGTCCCAAGTCGAGTCAGATGAGGCGGATTATCGCTGGGCGCAATGTATGGCGTAACTCTGTCAAGCTGTTCCATCGGGACATACAGTTTGTCCCCCTGAGCGTACTGGAGAATCAGGTATTCGGCGCTCGGGTCTGTGTTATCCGAAGGATGTCCGGTGCCGACGAACCTTCCGATGCCGTGCTCGACGTGAACGACATGGTCCCCGGGGGAGATTTCTTCCAGGAAAGCGCCCCATCGGACTCCTGTGCGCCGCGCCGTGCGCCTCTGCTTGGTCACTCCGAATATCTCGGTGTCACCCAGCACGACCAGCTTGTGACCGACAGAAGGCAAAGTGAATCCGTCGCCGAAACTTGCCCCCTCTGCCTGCAACACCGTAAGCGTTCCGGGTTCAGGGGCCTTGTCCAGCGATTCAGGCAGGTTGGCAGACGCTCCGTAATCTTCCAGGATTTCCATGAGCCGCTTGGAGTGAGACGTAATTGCGACGACTGCATGGCCGTCCCCTGTCAATTCGGTCGCCTCTTCGACGAAGCTGTCCAGCTTTCCCAGGAACGTGGGCGCAGAGCTAACCGGGATCCGGTGGACCTGACGGTATGTCAGGTCATCCTCACCCCAGATGGTCGTTTCCAGCCGCCGAGACACGCCGTCCAAACGACTGCCCATGCTGGTCCACGGCTCGTGGAATGACGGGAAGTTGGCTGGCAGTTCTCCGCGCTGCTCTTTGACCTCGCGAAGCTCGTGGATGCGTTCTTCGGTTTCCCAGGCGACGCTGGCAATGTCGGTGGGTCGATGCGTGACCACCAGACCATCGCTGGGGAAGTAGTCGAGCAGTGTGCCATGATTAAAGAACCCGGCGTAGAGGTTCAGATCATCGACTTCGTGTCCATCCAGGAGTTGGCTGAACTCTTCTTGAATTCGCTCCTGGTACGTTTCGGTGCAATTGGACACGTCGATTCGGGACATCTGACCATCTAGTTGGTCATGATCGGTCATTGCTGGAAGAGTCTCGTGAGCAGGCATGATGTCCACGCGATCGACGATCTCCACCGACCGCTGGGTGTTGGGGTCAAACAATCGGATGCTGTCGATTTCGTTGCCCCATAACTCGACGCGGGCCGGCAGCGACGCCCCGACCGGGAATACGTCGATAATGCCGCCCCGACGGCTGGCGAACCCCGGCTGATACACCGAGGTCTCGAATCTGTAACCCATGCTGCGCCACAACTCCAGCGTGTCTTCGAGGTCCACCTGATCCCCGACGCTGATAGTGTGCTCGGTCTGCTCGAAAGTCTCCTGGCTCAACGTTCTCTGGGCCAACGCCACAGCCGAGGTCAGAACGATTGGCGGGCGACCATCCGAAGAGGTGAGAGCGTGGAGCGCGCGAATCCTCTGCTGAACGGTTTCAATATCGGTGACCAGCCGTTCAAAAGGCAGCGTCTCAGTTTCTGGGAAGTGATGGATTGAATCCTCAGCGCCTGTCCAGGCCTGCAAACGCTCGTGGAGGCGGCTCGCCTGCTCAGGTCTTGGGACGACCACCAGCATTGGAGTCTCCAGACCCTTCCAGAGGGTCGCCAGCACGTATGGCAGGCCGTCTGAGACCACCTGAGCAGTGGTCGAGGTTTGGGGTTGTTTCAGATCGTCCCTTAGCTGTTGGAACTGCGGGACCGGCTCAAGAAATGTTGACAGCGCTGCGAGGTTCATGAGGCTCCTTGTGGACAGTGGATTGCAGTATCAGATTACAAAACAGTCAAACGCCCAGCGGGCCAGAATGCAATTGTCGCAGTCGTCGGCAATTGTTTTCTGGCCTATTATTAGTCTGAAGCTTGGGGTGAATTTGCGCCGTCGCTAATCGACTTCCGGTGGCAGTTACCTCACACCCATCGCGTCAAGATCGTCGTCGTTAATTCCGAAGTGGTGAGCCACTTCGTGGACAACCGTGTCCTGGATTTCCCGAACAATGTCCTGTTCGGTCTCGCAAATGCTCTCAATCGGCGCCTGGAACAACGTTATTTTGTCTGGCAGCACCAGGTTATAGTCGTATCGGTCCGGCAGAGGTATGCCCTCGTAAAGGCCGAGTAGACACTCGTCCTCGTCCAACCCAGAGCCGATCAACTGATCTCTCGATGGGCGGTCTTCAACGACTATATCAACATTTTCCATGCGTGAGTGAAACTCGTCGGGAAGCTCATTGATTGCTCGACGCACTAGTTGTTCGAATTGTGATGTTTCCATGGCCCAACAAGTGTATCAAAATTCCTGGGCAAGAATCAGGGTAATCGGTCGCAATTCTGTTGACACCTCTGGGCCTCGCTCATACACTTACAGCCGCCTGTGAGGAGGAAACGAGTGCCACCAAATATCGGTATCCACATCCCAGCCGCATTTCCAGACAGGCCGCCCGACGCCGGCCGATACAAGGATTTCTTCCAGGCCACCGAGGACCTGGGTTTCCACTCGCTGTGGACCGAAGACCGGATTTTCCACGCATCGAATTTTCTGGAATCGACGACCCTGATGACCTGGGCAGCGGCCGTCACTGAGTCTATACAGATTGGCACAGCGGTCATGGTCATGGCGCTTCGGAACGCTCCACTGCTGGCTCGTCAGCTATCGACGCTGGACCACCTGTCCGGTGGACGCATACATCTCGGCATATCGATAGGGGGAAGCCCTGCCGAGTACCGGGGCATGGGGTCGCCAATGAACAGGAGAGTATCACTACTCCGAGAGAATATATCTGTTTTACGCCAACTGCTGACCGGGGAACCAACGACCCGTCCTGGTCGATTCTATGACCTCCAGGAGGCCATAATTCGCCCATCTACGCTGAATCCCGATGGCATTCCAATCTACATGGGCGGCCAGGCAGACGATGCTCTCCGTCGGGCTGGCGAGCTGACCGAGGGCTGGATCCAAAGCCCCTTCGCGGCGCCTGACGATTTCAAAAAGTCATGGGCGCTCGTTCGGCAAGGAGCCGAGAGAGCAGGAAAAAACCCGAACAACCTTGAATCAGGAAAGCTCATCTACGCGGCGGTGGACGACGACGCGAAATCAGCATACGATGCCATGAGCGGATTTCTGCGAGGTTATTATGGCGACCGGGCCGATGTTCGGGCCATGTCCGCATTGGGGACCCCCGATGATGTGACAAGGGAACTGAAGCATTTCGCAGACGCCGGCGTGCAAACGTTCATGCTCGGTGTCCCGAATCTGAATATCAAACACCTGGAACGGATAGCCACCGAGGTTGTCCCGGACCTGACTGAATAAACAATCCTGGAGGGCCTCATGAAGATCACCGAAATCAAAAGCTACTCTGTTACAAGCGGCGATGGACGCCCCTATTTCATCGTAAAAGTAGAGACCGACGAGGGGATCTACGGGCTGGGGGAGATCGGCATTCGGAATTGGGGCGGAGCCATTACCGAGGCCATTAAACACCTCTCCGAGGTTGTTATCGGCCAGGACCCCTGGAGCACCGAACGGTTGTGGCAGCACATGTTCCGGGGCGGATTCTTCCCGGCAGATAAAGTGTATTGCTGCGCAATCAGCGCCATCGACATCGCCCTGTGGGACATCAAGGGCAAGGCCGTCGACATGCCCGTGTACAAGCTGTTGGGCGGTCCAGTGCGAGACAAAGTTGTCTGCTATCCCCACACTCAGGGCCGCACCAACGAGGAGTTGGTCGAGAACTCTGTAAAGGCGGTTGAGGAGGGTTGGAAGTTCGTTCGCTGGGGCCAGCCCGAGACAGGCGGCCAGTTCGAGTACCAGGGCACAGCCGGGCTCCTAGAGCCTGTGGAATCGATGCGCATTGCCGAGAAACAGATGGGCATGGTGCGGGATGCTGTGGGGCCGGATATCCAGATATGCTTCGACATTCACACCCGTCTGGACACCGCCCACGCGGTCCAGATGTGCAAGGCGCTGGAGCAGTTCAACCCCTTCTTTATCGAGGACCCGCTGAGGTCAGAGAATCCCGCCAGCTATCGGACTCTGGCCCGTCACGTCTCTCTGCCTATCGCGGCGGGCGAGCAGTGGGCGTCCAAATGGCCCTTCCGAGAGGTCATCGAGGAGGAGCTTATCAACTACGCCCGCATCGACCTCTGCATTGTCGGCGGGCTGACCGAAGCTCTGAAGATCACCCACTGGGCGGAGACGCACTACATCGATATCGTGCCCCATAACCCGCTGGGGCCTGTCAGCGCGGCAGCGTGCGTGAACCTGTGCATGGCCTCGACCAATGTTGGCGTCCAGGAGATGCCCCGCCAGCCCGGAACATTCGCGACAGACCTGTTCCCCGTTCAGATCGAATGGGAGGACGGTTACGCATGGACCCCGTCCGACCGGCCCGGTCTCGGTGTGGATTTCGATGAGGCGGTGGCACAAGCCAACCCCGCGCCTCTCAACGACTGGACTCCCCTCCTCAGGCGCAACGACGGAGCGCTCACCAACTGGTAGGCATCTCGTGCAGCGCTTTGGGGGTGGATGCCACATCTCGTGAACTCGCAGGCCGAACGCTCGATACAAGCGTTCGGCCTTTTCACTGCCAGAGTGCTGTCACGATATTGAATGTTAATCGTATGACAGCACTCTGGCTCCTGCTGGCTCTGGCACTATCAACACGCTGGGGCCCTGTGAGTCGGCAACACGGCTGGCCAATTCGGACAAGGCTTCCGATGTCAACAATGGTGTCACGGCTTCGGCGTCAGTCCAATATAGCGTCTCGACCGAATACCCGAGAGCGTCCTCTATGCCGCGAATAAACTCCTGGGAACCCGCTTGGGCCAGAACCGACACGCGCTTGGGTTGGACAGTTTCTTGCCGCACTTCAGATCGCGACAGCCTGTCGGCCCGGTACACTGACCACTGATATGGCAGAATGAATCCCGCAGTCAGCGCAACGGCTATCGCAGGACGGATATCCCTGAGTGTGTCCAATGCCAGGCTGGCATCCAAAGCATCGCGGAGGAAGACGAACAACGTTGCGCTGGCGCTGATCAAAAGAGCCAGGACGCCGATTCCCAGAACCAAGAACGTGAAAACCTTTCTGGACAGCGAGGATCGTTCACTACTGGTGTCGTCCAGGGCCAACCTGCGCTGTGCGCTTCTCCAGTAATAGCCCCAAAAGGAGCCGCCGATCAAGGCTAGCGTCAACGTCACTGCAAACTGCTCTCTCCACAGGTCATCTCCGGATATCAATTCCCTGGACTGTTCGATGAGAACAGCGAGACCAGTGTCAATCGCGGCAAACGACGCGAAGGATAAAGCGCTCAATCCTAGAGCAGCGACTATATACTCGTAAGCCCGATTCGCGCTAAGCTTCAACAAAGGCGATTGGCCCGCTTCGTGCTGCGCTCTCCACCAATGATAGGACCAGATTGAAATGCCCACCCCCAACGAGGCAATAGCCGCCGGCAGATATTCAAAATGCTCCACAGTAGGATCGGCGACAGGCGCTCGAAACGCCCACATCAACACCCCTGCAACGACGAGACCCGTAGAGATCATCGTTGTAAAGATGCCACCTAGGATTGCGAAAACGTAAAGGTAAGCCCACCGGAGCGAAGATTCGAAATCTCGCCTGGCAAACACAAACCAGTGGACCGCCCACACTCCTCCACCAACAATTGCTGCTGCCAACGCCGAGCGCAACGCGTGTGTCCAGATCCCAGATCTCTCAGACAACACGACTGACGAAGAAAACGCTGAAGAATAGCCTTCGCTCAGAATCACATGCACAACTCGTCCGGCTCCTAACGCAAGGAGCACAAGAGTTGCCAACGAGGCGACATATAGGTAGAAGCGCCTGATTCCCAGCGTCTCTGGAGTCGGGTGTCCTTCGCCTGTATCAATCCGCCAGTGAAGCCCCCAGACGACCGACCAGACAACGACAGCCGCCCACGAGAACCCTTTGAAATCTTCAGTATTGAAGACTTGCTCTAAGGCAGTGAACGCCCCGATCACCATGAATATCAAAGCAACACCGATGATCAGATACAAGTATATCTTTCTGATTTCGGATTGGGTTTCCACAGCGTTTATGGCCACGTGCCCGGCCATTGCTCTCCAGTGAAAAGCCCACAAGGGAAGGCCAACGATTATTAGAGCCAAGCCCCAAGCGAGCCGTGTGGTCGAATCGGACACCGCAGAGCCACCGAACAATCTATCAAGCAGGTCCATGCTTACCAGCATCACGCCGTTCGCCACCATCATCAGCGCCACGAATGAGACCGAATAGAAATAAAGCCTCCGGACGGTCCCGATTCCCGTGTCGACTCGCGACCTGCGACGCCGCACGTTGATGACCAAAAAAACAACTCCCACGATTGCGGCGAGAATTATGATTGCTGGGATGAATTGAAGTATGTCGAAAAAATCCATTTCAAGGCCTTTCAGCCGACGACGTTATTTCGGTTGTGGAGTTGGAACAGCGGTTGGTTCGGTAACTGCAGGCGCTGGAGGTGGGGTTTTGACAGAACCGCAGCCAAATACCGGCCATGGAAAAGTGGAAAACCGCCAGCTGCCGTCTTCCTGTCGCAGAGTGTAATTCTGAGTATATCCAGACTCTGAAGTGACAAACGGGCCGTCGTTTCGAAACTCGGCAATCCGCACTGTTACCACCGTCATGGTGTCAACGGTGGTCGTGTCTTCATGCGTTATGCGGCTGTCTTGGAATCTGTGGCCAAACCCAAAGCGCGCTCCAAAAAGTTGATCAACTGTGCACGTTTCTTTCAGTTGAGCTGACAGCAGAGCGTAGCTAGCCTGAAAGTCATCTTCTTGAAGGGCGCGCATGAACGTCTGTACCGTTCCTTCAGGAGTGTCCGCCGCAAAAGTCTCCTCAGATTCCAGCAGAGCGACAACCACGCTGACGATAAGTAGAATCACCAACGCCCCCGCGCCGCCGATCATCCAGTATTTTCCCATTTACGACACCTGAACTTCCCATGTCGGAGTTTCAGAATACCCCGCAAGCGATTACCATGTATTGCAGTAACAGCGCCAGAGATCATTCAATGGCAGACTCAGTATGGCAAAGACTCGTGTCACATTGTAGGTACAATTGAACCAAGTCTTTGTGGTAGTGACCAGGCGCCTATTAAATTGACACTCAAAAGCGGCCTTGCTAGACTGCAATTGCCGCACAACTCATGGAAATGGGGGTCTCATTGCCGGAGGGATTCGACATAAATTGGATCACGGTGTTGCTGGTTGCAGCCGTGGGACTTACCGCAGTCGGCGGCATGTTCACGTTCTCATATTTGGCGGCTCCAAAACGGCCTTCAGAGATCAAAAACACCCCTTATGAATGCGGAATTCCTCCTGCCCCATTCGTCTGGTCCCAGATTCAGATTCGATACTACGTTTTTGCGATTCTCTTCATCATATTCGACGTCGAAGCTGTGTTCCTATTTCCCTGGGCTGTCATATTCTTAAAGACCGTTCCGGCGGTGTTTTACGAAATGCTAGTCTTCATCGGTATCCTGTTCTTCGGGGTTGTGTACGGGTGGAGAAAAGGGGTCCTCCAGTGGAGGTAAACTTCGGAGCGGGATACCAGCCCAATCAGGGCAACACCCCGGCGAGCAGTGTGTTCGAGAAGGTCCTGCCCAACGCGCTGACCGCCAAGTCCAACGAGCTATTCGCTCTGGCGCGAAAATCGTCACTATGGACACTATCATTTGGGTTGGCCTGTTGCGCCATCGAAATGATGAGCGCTCATATGTCCCACCACGACCTCGACCGTTTCGGCATCGTCACATGGCCTTCGCCGCGACAGGCCGATGTCATGATCGTGGCCGGAACCGTAGTCAAGAAGATGGCAGACCCCATAAAGCTGCTGTACGAACAGATGCCCGATCCCAAATGGGTGATTGCGATGGGCAGTTGCGCGACCAATGGCGGGCCGTATTACAAGTCATACTCCGTCGTGATGGGTGTCGATCATCTCATACCTGTTGACGTTTACGTTCCAGGATGTCCGCCGCGCCCCGAGGCGCTGATGCACGGCATTATGCAATTGCAAGAGAAAATCACAAAGGACGCCCAGCAACGTGTCACAGCGTCATAGACGCGAACCCGAAATCCCTCTGGCGCCGGAAGCGCTGGACGCCAAGGGCGACTCTCTCACCGCCCTGGTAAATGAGGTATTCTCCGATACTCACGATGTCGAAGTAGGCGCGGCGGTAGACGAAGTGACGCTCACCGTTCATCCCGACTCCATTCCCGAAATCTGCCGAATTCTACGAGATGATCCCAGGTTCGACTTCAACTACCTCCGTTGCATTTCCGTCGTAGATTACGAAGACCGATTCGAAGTCAATTACCATCTGTTCTCGCTGGACATCCGGCATAAACTGGTGGTCAAGGCCAACGTGTCGCCTGATGAGCCTGCGGTCCCCACAGCGGTTGACGTCTGGCGTGGAGCCAACTGGTTCGAGCGCGAGAGTCACGACCTGTTCGGAGTGGTATTCACAGGGCACCCCGATCTGGCGCCCTTGCTGCTCTACGAAGGCTTCGAGGGGTTCCCAGGCCGCAAAAGTTTTCCATTCCACGAATACGACGAGTGGTAGAATCCTTTCCTTTAGACTGAACGACTAGATTGAACGACGATGCAAGTACAACAACAAGCTACGAACCAGGACAACGCCATTGATCTCATGATCAATATGGGGCCTCAACACCCCAGCACTCATGGCGTCTTTCGCCTGGTGATAACGGTTGACGGCGAACGCATCATCCGAGCGGAGCCGCACATCGGTTACCTGCACCGTGGAGCCGAAAAGCTCTGCGAGGACGAACTCTACAGTCAAGTAATCACCCTCTTTGACCGCCTGGACTATGTGGGGAATCTGAACAGCGAGCTGGTGTTCTGCATGGCGGTGGAAAAGCTCATGGCAATAGATGTCCCAGAACGCGCCCTGTACATTCGAACGATTCTATGCGAGCTTAACCGCGTTGCCAGCCACATGCTTTTCTACGGTGTTTTCGGCATGGACTCTGGCGCCCTCACTCCGATTCTCTATGGTTTCCGAGAGCGGGAACGTATCCAGTCCCTGTTCGAGTCTGTGACCGGCGCGCGAATGATGCACAATTACTTCCGCGTCGGAGGAGTGAACGAGGATTTGCCAGATGACTTCGAACAACGACTGGCAGCCCTCACAGACCAGCTAAAACACGGTGTCGAAGAATGCGATAACCTGCTTTCCCAAAACGAGATGTTTCTGGCCCGCACCAAGGGCATCGGGACGATCACCGGCCCTGAAGCCATCGAATATGGCGTCACAGGCCCGGCGCTCCGAGCCGCAGGCGTCCTGGAGGACGTCCGAATCTCCGAGCCGTACGGCATCTACAACCGATTCGATTATGGAATACCCGTGGGCAGTCAGGGCGAT
>JASLRP010000472.1 GCA_030743915.1 SAR202 cluster bacterium
CTGCCGTCTCGGAATTTCCCGGATACGAGAGCCTTGAGGTGGAACGGGAGGTTGGTTTTGAGTCCCTCCACTCGGGAGTCGCGAAGGGTCGTTATCAACTTCTCAATCGCGGCGGGCCTATCGTCGGCGTGGACGAGGACCTTTGCGATTAGCGGGTCGAAGTAGCTGGACACCTCGTCACCGGCGCGCACTCCCGCCTCGACGCGGATGCCGTCGCCGGTTGGGACGCTCCACTCCGTCAACGGGCCGGGCGATGGCAGGAAGGTCACCGGGTCCTCGGCGCAGATGCGCACTTCCAGGGAGTGGCCCTGGGGCCGGATGTCGGCCTGAGTAATGCTCAGAGGTTCTCCGGCTGCGACTCGAATCTGCTGCTCCACCAGGTCTATTCCCGTGGTCATCTCGGTGATGCCGTGCTCGACCTGGAGGCGGGTGTTGGTCTCCAGAAAGTAGAATTCTCCATCTGAATCGACCAGGAACTCGAAGGTGCCTGCGTTCTGATATCCGATGCCTTTGGCGGCTGTCAGGGCGGCCTCGGTTATGGCCGAGCGCTGGGCGTCGGAGAACATGGGCGCGGGGGTTTCCTCGATCAGCTTCTGGTGTCGGCGCTGAACCGAACACTCCCGCTCGAAGAGGTGAATCACGTTTCCGTGGTGGTCGCCCAACACCTGAACCTCAATGTGTCGAGCATCAGGGATGTACTTTTCGAGATAGAGGTCTTCGCTTCCGAAGGCCCGATTGGACGCAGAGCCAGCGCGTCTGATGGCGCGGCTCAGCCGTTCAGGTCCCTGAATTATGCCCAGGCCGATGCCGCCTCCGCCCTCGCTGGCCTTGACCATAATGGGGTAACCGATGGCCTGCGCCTGCTCTTCGATGTCGGTGGAGCCGTCCAGAGAACCCGACGTGCCCGAAAGCACCGGAACGCCCAAACCGCGAAGCTTTTCTCTCGCCTCGCGCTTGTTCGCCATCGAGCCGATAACCTCAGCCGGCGGCCCGATGAAAGCCAGTCCCGCCTCATGACAGGCACGGGCGAACTCGGGATTTTCGGAGAGGAACCCGTAACCCGGATGGACGGCGTCAACGCCAGCCTTTACCCCGATGGCCACCAGGCCCTCAACGTCCAGATAGCCGTAACCGGGCATCTCATATTCCGGCACGGGATATGCTTCGTCGGCCATCTCCACGTGCAGGCTGGACTGCTCGATTCTGGAGCGCACCGCGACGGTCCTGATTCCCAGACCCTTGCAGGCGCGGAGGACGCGACAGGCTATCTCGCCCCGATTGGCGACCAGAATCTTTTGTATATTTCTAGGGCTGTTTGTCATTACTCACACCGGGCGACCTTGGCTGACATGGGAATGCAGATTACTCACGCCATGCTGAGTGGAGCGAAGCATCTGGCGCTTCGTATTGCGACTGTTGGATATTTTCGACCAGATCCTTCGCCTCGGCTCAGGATGGACATTCGTTGGATTCTGACGGCTGATAGCTGAATGCTGAGAGCTATCCTGCTATGCGGTCTCAATCTCCAGCATTGGGTCGCCTTCCGAGATGCTCTGGTCATTCTCGATCAGCAGCTTGGACAGCGTGCCTGCGTGCTGGCTGAAGACCTCGTTCTCCATCTTCATGGACTCGATGACCACCAGCATATCGCCCACGGCCACTGGGTCGCCTTCAGAAGTGTTGACTTCGATGATTCTGCCGGTCATGGGCGCGTTCATAGTTACAGATGCCACTTCGCATTCACCTTTTCTTGTATTAAACCTGAGTCTTCAATCAGTCATAAATCCGATAATTCCCTGATTCGCGTGCCTGTCTATCTCAGCGTCAGACATTGAGAGCAGGTCGTGCAGCAACTGGCGGGTATGCTCCCCCAGCCGAGGGGACGGTTTCTGTTGTGTCGCCGGAGTCGATGATAGCCGGATGGCCTGCCCCGGGTATCGCTTGACGCCCAGGTCTGGCTCCTCGATATTCATCATGAAACCGCGCTGGTTCATGTGCGGGTCATCCAGCATTTGCCAGTTCTTCACCGCTGCCCCCGCCGCTATGCCGTGTTCCTGAAGCGTTCGGGTAAGCTCGCGGGAATCGTGCTGGACAGTCCACTGGCCCACCAACTCGTCCAACTCAGCCCTATGCGTGACGCGACTGGCGCTGTCGGCATAATGGGCGTCGGCTCCGTCCGAATTGCCAATTAGCTTCTGGAGTATAGCCCACTGGTCGTCGGATGTGACACATATGGCGATCCACTGGTCGTCGCCGGAGCAGGGATAGACTCCGTACGGCGCATGGTCGGGGTGGGTGTTGCCGATGCGCGAGGGCTGGCTCCCGGTGCGGGAGTGTGCCACGATATGCTCGCCAATCTGGCACACTGGGCCTTCTGAGAGCGCGAGGTCGATAAACTGCCCCTGCCCGGTCCTCCGACGATGAAGGAGAGCGGTCATCAGGGCGCTGGACCCGTTCATCGCGGCGACGGGGTCCGGGTAGGCGATTGATGAGACCATCGGAGGGCCGCCCGGATAGCCCATGAGGCTGGTTATTCCGGTCATCGTCTCGACCGACGGGCCGAAGGCGGGGTACTCAGCGTACTCGCCCTCAGTGCCGAAGCCCGGCATTGAGCACATGATGATGTCCGGCTTCACGGCTTTCAAGTCCTCATACGTCAGGTCGAAATGTCGCATGACCCGGGGCCTGAAATTCTCGATCACCACGTCACTGACGTTAGTCAGGTCCAGAAGCAACTGGCGGCCCTCAGGCTCGTCGAGACGCAGGGCAAGGCCCAGCTTGTTTCGATTCAGCTTGTTGGTGAGGCCAGCTTCCCGTTCAATGGGGACACGAGGGTCGCTGATCTTGATGACCTCGGCCCCGAAATCGGCCAACATCCGCAATGAAAGCGGCCCTGCCCACACCCGGGTGAGATCGAGAATCCGTATGTTGGATAGAGGCCCCATACGCTACGACTGCTCCCGATTACGCCACTCGTCGGCGAGCATGGAGTACGCCGCGATGTCCTTGAAGTGGTCATAGTGCCATTCTGACTGACGTTCGATGCCCTCGAAGACGAATCCCAGGCGTTCAGCGACCGCACGACTGCGGGTATTTTCTACCGCTGCACGCAAGACGATTCTGTTGAGATTCAATTCACTGAACCCGTAGTCCAACACGGCGACGCAGGAGCGGGTTATCAGCCCTTTGCCTTGCTGGTCCTCGCTGATCCAGTAGCCAATCTCGGCGGTTCGGTTCCCGCTATCGACGCCAGTGAAACCGATGGTCCCAGCGAGTTTTCCCAGATTCCACAAACCGAGAGACATCATCTCACCGCGTCCAAAAGACTCTGACCATAACTTGATGAAGTTCCGTTCGACATGCACGGTGGTGGTTCGGTCTACCCATGGGAGCCACTCCCGCAGGTATTCGCGATTGCGGTCAACCAGAGCGAAAAGCTCCTCGGCGTGACGCTCGTGGTGGAGGCGTAGCTCTGTATGCTCGTCTATTCGGTGGCTGAACATCCGATTACCCCTGAGCCTGTCTATCCAGACACAGATACTGAGGACTGCGCTCGGTTAGAGTCGGGTCGTGGATCTTGATGATCTCGGCCCCGAAATCAGCCAGCATCCGCAATGAAAGCGGCCCTGCCCACACCCTGGTGAGATCGAGAATCCGTATGTTGGATAGCGGCCCCATGCGCTATGCCTGCTCCCGATTGCGCCACTCGTCGGCGAGCATGGAATACGCGGCGACGTCCTTAAAGTGATCGTAATGCCACTCGGACTGTCGCTCCGTGCCTTCGAGGGTGAACCCCAGGCGTTCGGGCACGGCGCGACTGCGAGTATTTTCCACCGCTGCCCGTATGATTATCCTGTTCAAGTTCAGTTCGTCGAACCCGTAGGTCAAAACTGCGGCGCAGGCCCTGGTTATCAGTCCGTGGCCCTGCTGGTCTTCGCTAATCCAGTAGCCTATCTCGCCTTTTCGACCAACTAGATCTATACTCACCAGTCCGATGGCCCCGGCCATCTTTCCCTGATGCCAGATTCCGAGCGGCAATAATTCGCCCCGAGCGAAGGCTTCCAGAGACGCCTTGATGAAGGCCTGTTCGTTCTCCACTGTGATCGCGGCGTCCAGCCACGGGAGCCACTCCCGCAGATAGTCGCGGTTGCGGTCAACCAGTGCAAACAGTTCCTCGGCGTGCCGGTCCTGGTGCAATCTCAGTTCTGTGTCTTCATCTATTCGATGGTTGAACATCTGATCACCTCTGAGCCTGTCTATCCAGACACAAATACTGATTGTTGTGTTCACCGAGGATTGGAGCGCGCTCGAAGGTCGGCTGGGTTTCGGTCATCTGGACGGGGAAAGTCGGATAGGTGAGTTGGCCTGCCACGGGATGGTCGATAGTCGTCCACAGCCCCCTATCCTTGTACTGGATGTCATTCATCACTTCGTCCAGTTCGGACACCGGGGCCACCGGAATGGACCAGATGCCAGCGGCTTCTCTGAATATTTCCTCTTTCGTTTTGTCCTTCATCCAGTCGATCAGCGCGTCGTCAATTTCCTGGGCGTTCTGGCGTCTGTCCGGGAAGGTGGCGAATCGCGGATCGTCCAGCATGTCCTGACGCCCGATCAGAGCGCACATATTCTCCCACTGATGCTCGATGGACACCGCGAAGGAGACGTGCCCATCCTTGCACGGAAGCACAGTGATGGGATACCGCCCATAGACTCCCAATGCCTCCCAACGATTGCCGTGCCGCGACCTGACCATGTTGCCATACGTGTGCATGACTGTCGTGAACTGGTGCAGCGCGGCCAGCGCTTCTATGACCGCAACCTCCACCTGCTGTCCCTCGCCGGTGTCGTCCCGCGACCATATGGCCGTTGTGGCGCCAATGTATCCGTGGAGTCCCGCCAGGTAGTCGGCCTGATAACCGGGGAGCATCAACGGCTCTCGGTTCTCGTCGCCCGAGAGGTATAGATAGCCCCCCAGCGCCAGGTTGACCAGCGGAGTCGATTTCCAGTCGCGGTACGGGCCGGAGAGTCCGAAGTCGGTTATCGAGACCGAAATCAGGTTCGGATACTTTTCGTGAAGCCGATCGAATCCAAGCCCCAGATTGTCCAGTGTTCCCGGTGGACTGCTGTCCACGAGGATATCCGCCGATTCCAACAGACCGCCCAGCGCCGAGCGGTTGGCTGCGTTGTGCCAGTCCAGCGTGACGCTTTTCTTGCCGGTGTTCAGATAGAGGAACAGGGCGCTGGACTCCGGCTCATCCACATCAGGAAGAAGCGGTTCGGCGCCACGGGTCCAGTCCCCGACCTGCGGCCTCTCGATCTTGACAACCTCGGCTCCGAAGGCAGCCAGCAGCCTGCCGCAGTACGGGCCTGCGACTCCTTCTGCCAGTTCCACCACCTTCAGGCCGTCCAGCGCGGCGGCGTTCACTATGTGATCACCCCGTCGTCTTTGAGCTTTGCTATCTCATCGTCGGATATGCCGAGGTCTTCAGCCAACACCTGGCTGGTATGCTCGCCCAACAGAGGAGGAGGCCCCTGGGGAGCGGCGGGAGTCCTGCTCATGTGCTGCAACGCGCTGGCCAGCAGGGGCAGCTTGCCGATGGTCGGGTGTTCCACCTCCCACAGCGAATTTCGAGCCTTCGCCTGCGGGTCCTCGAAAATGTCCCCCAGAGTGTTGACCGGAGTGACCGTAACGCCGACTCCGGCGATGGCCTCAAGCCAATGGTCGCGGGTGTTGGTCTTGAACACCTCGGCGATCTTGCCTGCAAGCTCCTCGCGGTTGGCGATACGGGCGGCGTTGTCCTTGTATCGCTCATCGTCGGGCAAGTCTGTCAGGCCCAGAACGTCGCAGAATCGACGGAACTGATTGTCGTTGCCCACGGCGATCATGAAGTGGCCATCCGACGCCTCGAAGGACTGATAGGGCGCGACCTGGGGATGGGCCGTCCCGATGCGGCCCGGAACGACGTTGTCAGTAAGGTAGCTCTGGGCGAGGTTCGCCATCGAAACGATGCCCACATCGAACAGCGAGACGTCAACGTGCTGGCCCTTGCCGCTGATCTCTCGTTCGTAGAGGGCGGACAGTATGCCGATTGTGGCAGTCATGCCGGTGAGGATGTCGATCCATGCAACGCCAACCTTGGCGGGCGGGCCATCCGGCTCTCCGCTGACACTCATGATGCCCGTCATGCCCTGAAGGGCGGCATCGTATCCCGGCTCAGGAGCGCGCGGGCCTGTCTGTCCGAACCCCGTCACCGACGCGTAGATCAGTCGCGGGTTAATCTTCGATATGCTTTCGTAATCCAGGCCGCGACGGACCAGATCGCCGACTTTGAAGTTCTCCACCAGGATGTCGGCCTTCTGGGCCATCTGCTTGATAATCGCCTGTCCGCGTTCGTCGCGCAGGTTGACGATCATGCTCTTCTTGCCCCGATTGGCCGAGAGATAGTACGCGCTCTCGCCCTCGATAAACGGAGGCCCCCACTTGCGGGTGTCGTCACCCCAGGGAGACTCGATCTTCCAGATCGTGGCTCCCAGGTCCGAGAGTATTTGAGTCGAAAACGGCCCCGCCAGAATGCGGGATAGGTCAAGCACAACGATATTGTCTAGTGGTCCCAATGTCCCCTCCAAGTCAATCCCAAAGGTTTCGTCGGACGCTGTGCGCTCGACGGATGCGTGCCAGGAGGCCGCACCGGTCAGAGTATATTAGTGTGCTCAGTCAGGGTCAAACGCAGGAAACAACATCGTTATGCGCCAATACGAAGACAACTTGGAGACGCACGCTTTAAGTGTATTGACATTGTATTGAGGCTGACATAGCGTAATTTTCTTAGCTAGAGATGGGCGAACAGCATAACCGTTCGAAATCGGATTGACAGGTTTCGGGCGTGATATCGGAGGTGAAGCTGTGAGAGCAAGGACATTTGTGCTGGCTGTGTCGCTGGTGATCGCGCTTGCAGCGGCTGTTGGCGGCGGGACTGCGCTGGGCGTCGCTCTTATCCCCGACTTTCAAGAGCCAGCCGTGAACTCTATGCTGTTGCCGCCCCCTGGCAAGCCCATCGCGTTTCAAGGGATGCTGCGGGATCAGGCAGGCCGCGTGGTGAAGGACGGGGCTCACCAGGTGGAGTTTGCAATATATAGTGATGAGACCACAGGAGCGCCTATATGGCATGAGGCTCAAACAGTCACCGCCTCCATAGGGTTGTTCAGCGCGCTCCTGGGGTTGAACACTCCGATACCCCACAACCTGTTCGACGGAGACAGTAACACATACCTTGGAGTGAAAGTGGGGTCGGACCCTGAAATGAGGCCCAGGTGGAGGCTCGCCTACACTCCATATGCATTCTTTGCGATGACGGCTGAACTATCGGAGTCCACCAGCAAGCTGGACTGTGCTGGATGCGTGGGTCCGTCGCACCTGTCGTTTGATCCCACAGGGGAAAAGGGCGATAAAGGGGACATAGGGCCGAAGGGCGACCCCGGTATACAGGGGATCCAGGGAATCCAAGGCGTGAAAGGGGAAAATGGTGACCCCGGCATCCAAGGCATCCAAGGCGTGAAGGGTGACACAGGGAACAAGGGCGATCCCGGCAATCAGGGAATACAGGGCGTGAAAGGAGACACAGGGGCTGATGGCGCCAATGGCGCTAACGGGACTGACGGCGCAACAGGCCCGCCGGGACCCCCTGGGCCGGCAGGAATCGCGTTCAGCAATGCCTTTTTCATAGAATTTACGAATGACAACGTCCACCTAGTGGGCCAGATATCCCTCAACGCTCCAAGCGCCGGATACGTCGTCGTTCAAGCGGACGGAATGGTTGTTTGGAACAGATACCATGGAAACGCGACTTTCCAGATTGGCATCGACGAAACATCAGGCACGTTCGATACCAATTACGTGACAGCAGGAGGCACAGACGGACCCACCACAGAGGGGAATCACCGTTTCCCTTACTCGGTCAGTCGAGTGTTCAAGGTATCCGCTGGTAACAAGAGTTACTTCCTGAACGCCGTCAGGTTCAACGCCAGCGGTGAGGATCCGTTCGTGGTTGTGTCGTCGTTCAAAGCGATGTACTTCCCGGATGCTCTAGGAACAGCGAATGAGTAGATGACCGATTCTAGAGATGCTGAGTGCGTTCGGCGTGAGTCAAGGCATCGATAATTCGCAGTTTCGTGAATTCAGTGACTCCGTGATAGCGCTCGTCTTGCGGCGGCTCCATGTCTGCTGATGTTATGATTCCTCTGAATCTTTAGACGCGGAGGCCTCATCATGGACATCCAGCCGTTCCACATCCACGTTCCAGAGTCGGACCTGAGTGACGTTTTGGACCGCCTGATCCTGACTCGATGGCCCGATGAAATCCAGGGCGCAGAGTGGGAATACGGATCGAACCTCGCCTACACGAAGGAGTTGGTGGAATACTGGATATCGGAGTTCGAATGGCGTCCCCAGGAGGCGGCCCTCAACGATCTGTCCAACTTTCGGGCGGAGGTTGACGACGGGCTGAGCATTCACTTCATCCACGAGAAGGGCGTCGGTCCCGACCCCATGCCTCTGATTATCACCCACGGCTGGCCCAGCAGCATCGCCGAAATGCAGAAGATCATCCCTCTGCTGACCGACCCCGGAAGTCACGGAGGCGACCCTGCGGACGCCTTCGATGTGATTGTTCCCTCGATGCCCGGTTACGGGTACTCGGACAGGCCCACCAGGCCGGGGATGAACACAGTCGAGATCGCCAGACTGTGGCACAAGCTGATGACCGAGGGGCTGGGCTACGAACGCTTCGCCGCTCAGGGCGGAGACTGGGGATCGATGATTACATCAATGCTGGGCATGAACTATCCCGAGAACGTGGCAGGAATACACATCACGATGGCCGGAAGCGCGCTTCCAACGCCGCCAGACTCGGAGCTTTCGGACGCAGAGCGTCAGTACCTGACCGAGCGGTCCGAGTGGCAGCAGGCAGAGGGCGGCTATGGCCACATTCAGGGCACAAAACCCCAGACTTTGGCCTACGGACTCAACGACTCCCCTGCCGGCCTCGCGGCGTGGATCGTTGAAAAGTTCCGCACCTGGAGCGATTGCAATGGCGACGTTGGGACTCGGTTCACCAAGGACGAATTGCTGACCAACATCGCCATCTACTGGTTCACCCGGTCCATCAGCAGTTCGGTGCGTCTGTACTACGAATCACGACGCTCGCCCACCGCCTTCAATGACGGGGCGCGTGTGACAGTCCCAACAGCCTTCGCCGCCTTCCCCGTGGAGATCGGCCACCCGCCCCGCGAGTGGGTAGAGCGGTCCTACAACGTCCAACGCTGGACCGAGATGCCCACCGGAGGCCACTTCGCCGCCCAGGAAGAACCAGAGCTTCTCGCATCGGACATTCGGGAGTTTTTCAGGACGGTGAGGTGAGAAAGCTTTCTGAAGCATCGATCTCTTTGGCGTTGACAGTGAACTGCTGCCACCTTATTGTATATACAATGACTGATTCAGATTTCTCCCATTTACTAGACTCTTATCTGGAACCTGATGCCGATCCGCATCCAATGGCCGGGAATGTCCAAGTTATGTGGGAAAGAAATAGCTTAAATATGGGTTCGCGACACATCTGGGAGAAACACAGGGTTACCGAGGAAGAAGTCGAGCAGGTGATTCTTGAGGTGCCTCCCTACGTTGATATCAAGGATCATCCAGTGCTTGTCAATCGTACTATGTTCTGGGGAGCCACAAGGCTGGACAGGTGGATATTTGTGGTGTGTGAGGAATGGCAAGAATCAGGGCTCATGTATCTCAGACCTCTGACAGCATTTGAGCCTGAAGAAGGCGTTGATTATTGGGAGAGCTTTCAATGAAAAAAAAGGCGTATCGACCAGCTTCTATCGAAGAATTAGAGCGTGAGGCACTAAAATGGGACCAAGGCGCTATGCCGCGTGTAGGGTGGGAGGACGCGACTGAGTTGGCCCCCAACGCATCTAAGTCAACTGCGATAAGTCTGAGAGTGCCAACGGATATGCTGACTATTCTCAAAGAATTCGCAAGACGGGAGCGTATCGGATATCAGGTGTTGATGAAAAGATGGCTGGACGACCGAATCCGAGAAGAACGTGACAAGCTACGCGAGAAAACTGAACAGACCGCCAGTTCTTCGGACTCCTGACTTTGCATCCACATCAACAGCGTGTAACAAACCTGCCCACCGCCATACTGAGCCTTCCTCTGCCATGCTAAGCGGCGGCGAAGCATCTGGTCGCAGCAGCACAACTGTGTCTGACCAACGACGAGATTCTTCAACTGCGGTTTCAGAATGGTGAGAGGGGCCAGATAGCCATTCTTGTGTGTTGGTGAATTAAAGGCCAGAAGCCTCAACCAAACGCCCCGCATTCTTGTGTAATTGCGTTCTCCGTTCTACTATTGCAGGACACCTGAAATTATTTGGAGGAGAACAGCATGAAACTGCTTGTAGTATCCGGCGGAAGACACCCCTATGAAGAATCGACGCCTGTCCTGGAGGGGTTCCTCAAGGGCGCGGGCCACGATGTGACCGTCACCGACGACCCCAGTGTGCTGGCCGACTCCGGCGCGATGGGCGGTTACGATGCCCTGGTGTTCAACACCTTGAGGGCCGGCGAGATGACGATGTCCGATGCCGAACAGGCAGGGATGAAGGCTTTCATCTCTGGTGGCAAGGGCTTCGTGTGCATTCACATCTCCGGGGTTGTTCCTGAGACATGGCAAGGATATCTGGAGATCACAGGCGGCGGCTGGGTCATGGGCACCAGCTACCACCCTCCCTATGGCAACTTCACCGTGAACATCTCCCAGCCCGGCCACCCCGGAGTCGCGGGAGTCTCCGACTTCAACACCGATGACGAACTGTACATGGGCATCGACTACCAGGACGGCAACGACGTCTATATGACCGGAACCTCCGAGGATGGCACGTGGCCGTGGGGCGGCGAGGATACCTTCATGGCTGGCGGGACGTTCCCCCTGGGCTGGACCCGCAGCTATGGCGATGGCAAGGTGTTCGTCACCCTGCTGGGTCACGACGGCGCGAGCCAGGAGTCTCCGGACTTCCAGAAGATCGTCCTGAACGGCGTGGACTGGGCCACCTCATAGACAGCAGATAGCGCCTGCATCCTGATGTCGCGAGTATTCATGCGCCTGCCAGTCGCCATAGACTGGCAGGCGCATATTGTTGTGGAGGCTGCCCAACACCCTGGAAACAAGCTTCTGCGTGGAGACGCTGGAGGAGGCGTTAAGGGCTGACGCGACCCGGATATCCAACACGACCAGGGCAGTCAGTTCACCTCCTTAACTTGAGTGTCACCCTGCAACCGGCGCTTGCCTAACAATGAGATGGAGCGCCTGATTGCAGCTCAACTAACTCCGATTCTTGTCCTCACAATCGGCCCCCTCAGTATTGATCATTTATCCTCAATTTATGTCTGAGGCGTATTTCCTCAGATTCGTATCCCCTGCCACATCTTGTCGAAACACCACCAACATGCACAACATTATGTGTAGTTTTAGACAAGGGCTAACCATAGTCCGAATGAAATTCCCTCAGAAGGGTATTGATATTAGAACAATTGTTCTTTACAATCTAAAGTCGTCTGGTCTTGGATTACATGACCTTGATGTGTAGATGAACGCAAGCTGTGACCAGCAAGAATGGCTTTCAAGTTATCGGTTGTAGGCAACTAGAAAAATCTCAAGAAATGCGGAGCGCACATGAAGGTCGCCTGTGTTCTGATAACCCACCTGCCCATGAAGGCGGAGCTTATGCGCCGGCCAGACCTGCGAGACCGTCCCGTCATCGTCACCGAGGGGCCGGACTCCAAAGAGGTCGTGCTGGACAGCTCCCCGGAGGCGCGGGGCGTTGTGCCCGGCATGCCCCTTCAGGAGGCCATGTCCCGAAGCAAGTCTGCCACGCTTCTGAGGGCCGACGCCTCCCACTACGAGTCTGTGTTCAACAGGATGATCGCCTCCCTGTGCCAGCGAAGCCCTCTGGTGGAGAAGGGCGAGATGGGGTGTGCCTACGTCGGTCTGGACGGGCTGGAGAAGATGTACGGCGGCGAGACCCGGCTGGTCGCCTCCATGCTCAACGCCGTGCCCCACCACATGAATCCCAGGATCGGAGTTGCGGGCGGCAAGTTCATGGCATACGTGGCCGCGCTGTCCGGTCGAGGAGGCCAGGCGACCAGGGTATCCGAGAACGGAGCGGCAGGCTTCCTCAGAGACCTGACGGTTGACGCTCTGCCCCTGCCCTGGGAGGACAGGGCGCGATTGCGACGCTTCGGAGTCCACACCATTGGCCATCTGGCGACTATGGAGCTTGGCCCCATCCAGTCCCAGTTCGGCCCCGCCGGGCGTCGAGCGTGGGAGCTTGCCAATGGTCGAGACCTCAGCCCGCTGGTCCCTCACAAAGCCATCGACGCCGTGAACGAGTACGTGACCTTCCCAGCGCCCACGGTCACCCTGGACGCTCTGCTGGTGGCGACGGAGCTTTTGCTGGGGCGGGCCTTCGCTCGTCCCGTTCTCAGAAGCCGGTACGTCCGCATGGCGACGCTGGAGGCGAAGGTCATGCTGGGCGCTCCGTGGATTCGAGGTGTTGCCTTCCGGGAGGCCGTGGGCGGCAAGGAGATGGCCGCCCGCACCCTTCGGGCCACGCTGGACGGCATTGTGCTGCCCGGCCCTCTGGAAGACCTGGGCCTCACGCTGTCGGGCCTCACGGGGGAGTCGGGAATTCAGGCCAGTCTGTTCTCCGACATGCGCCGTCAGGAACAGCTTCGAGAGATGATGCGACAGATGGAGGTTCGCCTGCGCGCCAAGCCTCCTGTATTCAAGGTAAAGGACATAGAGCCGTGGTCAAGAATCCCGGAGAGACGCCAGGCGCTGGTGCAATTCGACCCCTGAACCCGCCCGTTCCCATAGTCGTGAGGGAGGATGAACATCAGAGGCCAGAAACCGTCGTGCTGGGCCGAAACCGTCTCCGTGTAGAAAACACCGAGGACCAGTGGGAGATAGACGAGGAGTGGTGGAGGGCTCGCCCCACGTCCCGCGCCTACTATCACGTCCTGCTGGAGGACGGCCAGACTCTGACGATATTTCGGGATGCCGTGAGCGGGAGGTGGTATCAGCAGCGTTACGAGTAGGCATGTAGGTATCAGATTTTCAGATATCGGGTGTCAGGATTTTTGGCATTTGGAGTGCTGGAGGTGGGTTGGCTGACACCTGAAAGCCTGATCACCTGACACTCGTTTTCCGCGCCGCCATGATTACGTGGCTTCCGATGTCCAGCAGGCCGGGCATTCGGCACAGGCGACGCTCGATTTCGACGGCTGTGTTCCAGGCTTCGGAGTCCTGGGATATCTCCTCGATGGCAGGGGAGCCTTCGTGGACGGTGGCGCAGGACGCGGCCATCTCCAGAACTTCACAGTCGGGAAGCAGGGACCGGAGGTCGTCGCTGGAGTAAAGCTGCATGGCAGGGTGTTGGGTGCCCATGGAAAGAGACTCGAAATCCGGAAGCTCGCCTGTCTCGGTGACGCGCCAGACGTGCTGCTCCTCGGGATTGAGAAGCTCTGTCATAGAGGGTCTGCGGACCAGGTTGGCGACGGCTCCATATCGACTCATGACACTGACGAGAATTATCCCGCCGGGCCGGGTCACGCGGACAAGCTCCGAGGCGGCCTGATGACGATGCTCGCTGACATAGGACAGCGCGCCGCCATAGCAGATAACCATGTCATAAGAAGCATCCTGAATCTGGGAGAGGTCAACAATATCGGAATGAACGAAACCGTCCATCTGGCTCAGCAGTCCGGCCTCGGAGATTTTCTCGCGAGCCAGTTCAAGCTGGCCGGGGGATATGTCCAGCGCAGTCACTCGCGCTCCCAACTCGGCCATGACAATGCTGAACCTGCCGGGCCCGCATCCAGCGTCCAGAACCCGGTCGCCGGACTTCAGGTATGTCTCGATAATGTCGGCGTGGATGATGGCCTTGAGTCGACCGTAAGCCGTCGCCTCCAGCCGATCCCACTCCCGCAGTCCGTAAGCGTCGTAGAAGTTCTGAGTGTGTTGGGGGTCGTACATTGCCTGTCCATGCTGAGAGAAGCGTCTGATCGTCAGTCCAACAATCATTGGATTACAATACCAGATTCTCTGGCGGGACTTCAGAATTTTTCAGGATGATCGAGCTAGCGTTTCGGTAAATGAAAAGTTATACCGCCATGCTGAGTGGCGAGTCAGCAGACGGCGGAAGTTGTTTTCAGAAGTCATGTCCGAGTGATGGCACATTATGAAGGACTGCGCATTGAAGAAATACAGAATAATCGTTGAAAAGCACTTCGATGGCTACGTCGCCTATCCTCTGGGAATCGAAGGCGTTGTCGTGGGCGAAGGTGACACATATGAAGAAGCATTGGCCGACGTTGAATCAGCGATAGAGTTCCACATCAAGACCTTTGGCACCAAGGCAATGGAGATTGAGTCTTCGGATAATACCCGAAAGTAGCCATATCTTTAATAACATGAAAGCTCGCAGAACCTACAACACATTCTCAAGCCTGCAATCGCCCTTGCCCACTGGAGTTACCCATGACTGATTCAACGACCGATGATAGATCATTGCATGTGATCGTCGTGGGCGCGGGAGCAGCCGGAATATCCGCCGCTCGCAGCCTTCAGGATGCAGGATGTCGTGTCACCATTCTCGAAGCTCGTGATCGCATTGGCGGTCGAGTCCAGACGGCGTATGATCTGGCGCCTCACCCCGTCGAGTTGGGGGCAGAATATATTCATGGGGCCAACGTCGTCACCTGGGATATGGTCAGGCAGTTCAACCTCACGACTGTGCCCGACGCCACAAAGGACGATTTTCATATCTACTTCGACGACCGCATCCACAGCGGAGACGATAAATTGCGCATCCCGTCATTTCATCTCGTAGATACCTACGAAGACATTGCGATTGACTGGGTCGAACAAGGGCATCCCGATGCCAGTGTGCATGACGTGGTTGTGAAGTGGGCAGAGTTGAATAATGCTGTCCTATCGCCTGGGCTACAGCGTCTGGTCAACAATCTCGTCAGCGTCAGAGAAGGCGGTGATTGGACTCGGCTGGGCGTGCGGGGAATGTTTGAGCAGAACGAAAATACCGGCGGCAACTTCCGAATCAAAGAAGGGTACACCGCGCTCCTGGAGCAAGCAGCCGCCGACCTTGATGTGACGCTCAACACCCCAGTTCGAAGCATCTCATGGTCACCCGAGGGTGTTCAGATACACTCGACTGCAGGACGAACATTTACTGCTGACCGAGCAGTGATAACGCTGCCCCTCGGTGTGCTTCAGGCGCAGGATGTGAGGTTCACTCCGTCGCTTCCTCCAGGTAAGGAGGCCGCTGTCAACGGTCTGGACGCGGGGCATGTGGACAAGATAGCGATGCGGTTTCGAGAACGATTCTGGCCGCAGGATATGGCAGGGGTCCTGACAACGCTGTCAAGCCAACTCTGGTGGCGTCCGGGTTGGGGACGCGACGATGAGGCACCGACGCTTATGGCGATCATCGGGGGCGACGCGGCGCTTCACTTTGAATCGCTAGGCGACGGTGCTGTTCCAGAGGCTCTCGATCATCTATCGGCCATGTTTGGAGAGGACGCGCGCCGACACTTTGAGACCGGTCGATTTATTTCATGGGGGACTGACCGATGGTCGAAGACGGGTTACTCATATGAGCTGGTCAATGGGGCGGGCCTGCGCGAGCAGTTATCCCAGCCGATAGACGATGTCCTGTTCTTCGCAGGCGAAGCGACCCATGTCACCCACCCAGGCACCGTGCATGGCGCCATCGAGAGTGGCACGCGCGCCGCGGACGAAATCCTCGATAGTCACTGAGTCTGTATGTCCTACGTCGAGCTTCACTGCCACAGCAACTACTCCTTTCAGGAAGGGGCCTCCTCCATAGACGATATGGTGTCGAGGGCTGTCGAGCTTGGATACCCTGCCCTGGCTCTCACTGACCACGACAATATGTGCGGAACGATGGAGTTCGCTCAGGTGGCCCGCAGTCTGGACATCCAGCCTATATCCGGAGCCGAAGTCACGACCGAAGCAGGCGGGCACCTGACGCTCCTGGCATCGGACCGCACCGGATACGGCAACCTGTCTCAGATCGTCACCTTTTCCTACATCGAAGCTGAACGACGCGACCCCAAGCTGAGCGACGCTCGACTGGCCGAGCACTCCCAGGGTGTCGTCCTGCTCACAGGATGCTGCAAGGGCCTGGTTCCCAGTCTGGCATCTCAGGGTCGGATGGAGGAGGCTGAGGTTGCCCTGCGACAGTACGTCGAGTGGTTCGGCGTCGACAGCGTGTTCGTTGAGCTTCAGCAGAACCTGGTCTATGGTGACACCAGGCGCAACCGTCGGCTGGTGGAGTTGGCTCGTCAGGTTGGAGTTCCGGTCGTCGCCACCAACAACGTCCACTACCACACGCCGGATCGTCACAGGCTTCAGGATGCGCTGGTCGCCATCCAGCACAACAAGAGCCTGGAGGAGACCCACCAGGAGCGCAGGCCCAACAGCCACTTTTACCTCAAGCATCACGCTGAGATGGAAACGCTGTTCAAGGATATTCCAGAGGCGATACAGAACACCTTGGTGGTGGCCGAGCGTTGCTCCTCCTTCGACCTGACCCGCGACCTCAACTACAAGTTTCCCGACTATCCTGTGCCGGACGGTTACACTCCCCTCGGTTATCTTGAGGAGCTTTGTTATGAGGCCGCCATCCGACGCTACGGGCGCATCAACTGGCGGGTGCGCAAGCGGCTCAACGAGGAGTTTCGCCTCATCAAGAAGCACGATCTGGCAGGCTTTCTGCTCATATACCACGATATCATCCAGATGGCCCGCCAGATACAGATAGAGCTGGGTCGCAGCGACGCCGAGATACCCCTGGAGGAACGTCCGCCGGGCAGGGGGCGAGGGTCGTCCGTCGCCATGCTTTCGGGATACCTCATCGGCCTGTCTCACATAGACCCGATGGAGTTCGACCTGTCCCTGGAGCGTTTCCTCCAGGAGGACATGGCGTCCGTTCCAGACATCGACCTGGACTTCCCTCGGGACATTCGAGAGGAGCTTATCAAGCGCGTTCACAAGCACTGGGGCTGGGACCGCGCCGCCCTCACCGGAATGATAAGCACCTACAAAATGAAGGGCGCAATCCGAGACCTGGGCAAGGCGTTGGGCCTGCCATTTCAGGACATCGACCGTCTGGCAAAGCGGGTCGAGTCCTGGAATGCCGCCTCTCTCAAGGACGAGATGGAACGCCTGCCCGAGTTCAGCGACCGCACCGACGCCCCCGTGTGGCGGGACATGATCGATCTGTCCACCCAGCTTAACGGGTTCCCTAAATATCTGGCCCAGCATCCGGGGGGCATGATAATTTCCTCATCCCCGCTGAGCGAGATTGTGCCTATTCAGCAGTCGGCCATCGACGACCGTTTTATCTGCCACTGGGACAAGGACGCCATAGACGACGCCGGGTTCGTGAAGATCGACTTCCTGGCCCTGGGCGCCCTCTCCCAAATGCAGGACGCCCTCCAGCTTATCGAGGAGCGCACCGGCAGCTACATCGACCTCAGCCGCGTGGACTTCGAGGACCCGGCGGTGTACGCCACCCTGCATCAGGCCGATACCGTGGGCATATTCCAGGTGGAATCGGCAGCCCAGATGCAGACCATCACTCGGATAAAGCCCGCAAACCTGACCGATATGGCATACGAAGTCGCCGCTGTGCGTCCCGGTGTCGGGGCCAACGATGGCGTGACCCAGTTCATCCGCCGCCGCCAGGGCGAGCCGTGGGACTACGACCATCCCCTGGAGCGCAAGGCTCTGGAGCGCACTCTGGGCGTCATCCTGTACCAGGACCAGGTGAACCAGGTGGCGATGGAGGTGGCGGGATTCAACTCGCTGGAGGCCGACCAACTGCGCCGCGCCTTCCGGCGTCGCAACAACAAGAAGCTATTGGCCCAGCTCTGGGAAAAGTTCCGAGACAAGGCCGGAGAGCGCGGAGTGACGGAGGAAGTCGCAGACAAAATCTTCCAGAAATTCAACGGGCAGTACATGTTTCCCGAATCCCACGCCTTCGCCTTCGGGGTGACGGCATATCATATGACGTGGCTGAAATATTACTACCCGCTGGAGTTCTTCGTTGGCATCTTCAACCAGCAGCCGATGGGCTTCTACAACCTGGAGACCCTCAAGGAGGACGCCCGACGCCACGGAGTCATCGTGTTAAATCCCGATATCAACACCAGCGTCGAGAAGTGCATTATCGGCAATGTTGCCCCGAACTCTGCTCAAGAGGCGTTGCTGGTGGGATTCCTGAACGTCAAGGGCATCGGCAAGGCGCAGGCAGAGGCCATCGTGGAGGCTCGGCAACACAAAGATTTCTCCAGCGTTGCCGATGCCATGCGCCGCACAGGACTCAAGCGCGAGCCGATAGAGAATCTTGTATTGGCCGGGGCCTTCGACTCGTTGACCACAGACCGACGCTCCGCCCTCTGGGAGGTGGGATTACGATATCACCCTGCTCCTAATGGAGCGGCTAACTCTAGAAAATCGAAATCCTCCCGGAACGGCAACGCTCCATTACCTCCGAAGCGAGAGCGGCAACAGCGCATGGAAATGCCAATCGAGCAGGACATGGCAGACCTCGCGCCCATGACCTCCTGGGAGCGGATGGCCGGAGAGTACCAGACCATGAGCCTGTATCCCGAAGGCCACCTGATGCAGCACATCCGCCCGAACCTGCCCTCCCACGTCCTGCCCTCGGACGAGGTGCCCCACCTGAAGGACGGCATGGAGGTCTGGACGGCAGGGCTGGTCATCCGTCGTCAGCGTCCGCTGGGCAAGGCGGTCTTCCTCACCCTGGAGGACGAATTCGGCCTAATCCCGCTGATCGTCTGGCCCACGGTGTACGCTCAGTACCGCCTGATCCTGCGAGAGCCGGTGCTGCTGATCCGAGGCACAGTCTCCCAGCGAGAGGGCACCCTAAACATCATGGTCACCCACGCCGAAAGTTTACACACTCTGAAGGACACGCCGTCCGCGAAGAACTGGGGGTGATAGTTACTCGTGATACCGATTCAACTCACGTGCCGAACGAGGTTGCTATTTAGCCATTGATTGAAGTCTTTCAACGATGCCTCATATGTGAAGCGATAAGCACTGAAATTGCGTGCAGATATTAATGTCAGTATGGATAGGTGTTGCTTTTTCGCCTGTTCTCCCGCCAGTGAAGAGGTTGCAAGTTTCGTGAACCGTTTGTGCCACCCTTGGAAATCGGTTTCTTATGATCGATCTCCCAACCGAATTCGCCATGAGTTCCATACGACTGTTTCCGGATTATGTTGCCTCCAGAATCTCGTCTCCAAATATTCGGATTGCGCCCTCTAACACGACGCGCTTTTTGCCATACCTGTGTTTTTCGTCGTTTACTTGTCACTACGGTACCTTTCGCATGTTTTCACGAAACTTAGTAACTGGAGCCTGCGCACTTTGTTGTTGATTGTTGACACGCCAAAATTCTATACACTCTTCCAAGAATGACTGTGGCAGATCAGAGTCTCTTGCGAAGGCGTGGTAGTCAATTGGAGTGCCATATAACCGTTCCGCCATTTGACGAAGCCAACGTGGTTTTTCGATAGCAATATCAAGGTGAGCAGGTTCCCGCTTGCGAATACCTCTCGCAGACATCTGTTGGAATAGGTACTTTTTCTGACGCGCGGTCACAATTTGTAGATCGCTCGCCCTCATGATCATGGATTGCATTGACACTTTCCAACGTGGTTTTAATGCTGCCAGGGATGCAAGTGTAACTGGCGGGACTAATTCTTCGCGCATCGCATCTTCAGGCAATAATAGTGCTCCCGCGAACTGATGCGCCTCTTTCTCAACCTTCGCCACGCTACCAGCAATTGCTTGATGCATTACCAGGTGTCCTAATTCATGTGCCACACTAAATCTAAATCGATCTCCAAACTGCTGTTGCATTGTCACTATCAACGGTGATGCCAAATTTGTCCCAATGCGTAGAGAAAAAGCATCCACATTGTCCAATTCAATTGGAAGTGGCAGTACGAAAACCCCAGCTTTTTCAGTTGCATATATCAAATCGGGTATAGGTGCACTTGGTGACAGACCTAACGCATGCCGGGTTATGCTTGCAGCCATCGCAGGGGTTTCATTTTCAAGATGGGGCAATCTCACGGGGACTGACCTAAATCTCTGTAATAGCTTCTCTGCGCATTCAAATAAGGTTTCAGCGTATCGGTGAACCAAGACGTGTTCACGGACTCTCATCGCAGATTTTGCACGGAATAGGAGAGACGAACCCATAGGGAAATTTGTCGGATGTGCAATTTGGAAAAATGAGAGCGGAAAGCCAGTTTGGAATACAATCTTATCCATGAGTGCTTCAGACGGCTGAAGCCTTCCGCTCTCGACATACGTGATCGTGGACTGATTCGCACCAATGCGGGTTGCTAATTCAGTCTGTGTGAATCCTCGGAGTTCTCTAACTTGTTTGACCCTATCTCCGTTTATCACTCTGTTCGCTCAGATTCACTTGGAGAGTCAGACTCAATGAGTTCTAGCTCAAGTTCCAAGTTGTCTTCTGGAATTACAGGTTTTCCGGCGACACTCCCGGACACAGGATGGGGTATTTGGGTTGTCCAGTGCGCTTTGGCAGGAACCCACATCTCTTCGACTGATTCTGGATAGGCAAGTTGGAGGTGATCAAGACGATAGTTGGTATCGATATTCCAAAGTACTGCGAGATTATGCTTAACTGTTTTGATAATCCCATTCGATGCAGGAAAAAAAGAGAGTTGCTGACCAAGAAACCCTTGCTTCACTCGAGAACGCCCTGGAGGCGGTAACTCATCATCCAGAGTCTTCCACATGCGAATACGTCGATCTCGATATATGATAGATAGCCCATTTTTGATTATGGACTCCTTAACGAAACCATCCAGAATGAACTCTTTGTCACGGAGTTCTCTGCTTACAAAATAACGAACCAACTCTGGAAACAGATCCCGATTGATGGGTGCGCTGTCAGCTTCGAAGAATCGACACGCTCTTTCGGTGGCTGCCTCGAATATTTCATAAAGCATTGGCCATAATGGTGACAACGTCGCAATTTCAGATTGAGCAGTTGGAATCAAACTGTCCTCCTTTAGGTCATATTATGACCATGAAAAGGACAATTGTCAACTATTGACTTCGCACTTTTCTACCACCCTCGGAGCAAAAAGACGCACGCGAAGTCTATCCATCCTCACAACCGGATGTCCCGACGTTGGAATCCTATGTAGCTGATGGCGAACAGGAACGCAATCACCGCGACCATCACGATTACGTGGACGGGGTCTAGGCCGTTGTACAAGGGCAGGTTGCCGTTGTAGTAGTGGAAGGGTGAGAGCCATCTGGCGGGTTCCATGATGTCGGACATGAGGCTGAAGGCGTTGAGCACGTGGCCGGCGACCACAACCGATGCCGCCGCTCCCATGCTCAGGCCTCGCCGGCCGGTGACTGCTCCAACCGCGAAGGCGACGCCTCCGAAGATCAGGCCTAACAGCGCTGTGGATATGGACATTTCGCCCAGCCGCAATGTGCTGATTTCCATGTCCATGATGGCGGCTCCTATGACCAGCGACGCCCACAGCGCGAAGGCCAGCGCCACAATCAGCACGCTCATGGCGGCGAATTTTTCGAGGATCAATCTACCTCTGGTAATTGGCTCGGACAGCAACATTTCGATTGTCCCTCGCGACTCCTCGCCGGCGATGGCGGCGCTGCCCAGGCCAATCGCGAACACGGCGAACAACGCCGGGACTGTGAAACCAAACAGCTCGATGTTCAGGAACCCAACGGGCGAAGTCATGTCCGCCAGGTTGGACGCTCCGAACAGGGCCATCAGGTCCTCGGGATAGGCCTCGATGATGGTCTCGAAATCCTCGATCTCAGATATGCTGGGATAGAACGCCACCATGAAGGCGTTCAGCACAACCAGCCCCAGCGCCCACCACATGATGCTGCGCCGGTAGTCGCGCTGAGTCTTGAGGAACACGTTACGCAGCATCATCGGTCTCGCCTCCGTCGTTGTAGAACGCCAGGAACACCTCTTCCAGGGTTGGCTCGTCGGTGGTCACGTTCAGGATTTCGTGCTGGGCCGCTTTCTTGAACAGGGCATCCAGCGAGCCTATGATGTCGCATCGCAGTGACCGCTCCAGCACGACCAGATTTCGAATCCCTTCAATGTTGGAAAAGTCCTCGGACTTTATGGGGCCGCCGAAGTCGATCTGGAGAGTCCGCACCTGGGTGGACTTGAAGGTCGCCACATCCTCCACCGCGATCAACTTGCCCTCACGAATCACGCCCACACGGTCGCACAAAGCCTCGACCTCCGACAGGATGTGGGATGACAGAAAGACAGTCCTGCCCTCGTCTTTGATCTCTCGGATTATCTCCTCGAAGGTCTCCTGCATCAGCGGGTCGAGTCCGGACGTTGGCTCGTCGAGAATGAGGAGTTCGGGCTTATGCATCAGTCCGTGGATCACGGCGATCTTCTGGCGGTTGCCTTTGGAGAGGGTGTCGATGCGGCGCGACAGGTCGCACTCAAGACGCTCGGTCAGTTTGGTGACGTATCGCCAATCGACTCCACCTCTGAGGTTGGCGGTGTACTCCAGGTACTCTGCGCCGGTCAGGTTGCCGTACAGGACCGGATCGCCGGGGATGTACCCGATCTTCCGGCGTATCTGGACAGAATCCGTGGCCAACGGTATCCCCATGACCGTGGCAGCGCCATCGGTCGGTTTGATGAGTCCCAACAGCATCCGAATCGTCGTGGTTTTGCCCGAACCGTTGGGTCCCAGGTACCCGAAAACCTCCCCCGGCATGACCTCCAGGTCTAGGTCGATGACGCCCCGGCTTTTCCCGTAGAACTTGGTCAGGCCTTCCAGCTTGATAACAGCCTCCGGCATAGCTGAACGATCTTTGGCGTCTGGCTCGGTGTCGGGCGATGTTGTAGGGTGTTGGCGCTCACTGGTGTTAATCACTGCGTTTCCTCTGGATGATCTTGGATTCCACTATTACCAGTGTACATCCCGCTGTGTGAGCATGTTGTGATGTTCCCGGTCAGTCGCGTGTGGGTTGGGTGATGATGAGACTTGAAAGACGAGCGCGGGCGTGTGGCCTCTATTATCATGAAGGTCTCATGATTTTGGGAGCCACTGTCATGGCATTCTCATGGCGAATCTGCAACGATTCAGATGAAGGCGATCCCTATCGCCTCCTGCGTGGGTCCTGCGCAGGTTGATGGGCAAGCGAGGAAGTAGAAGGAGTAATCCTTTGATATCCGAAACCAGACCGGCACAACCGGGCGCTATTGAAAGCGCTCACACGGAACCTCTCGTGCGCCTGGAAAGCGTCAACAAGACCTACCAGATGGATGAGGTGGTCGTAACGGCCCTGAGGAACGTCAACCTGGAGATTCCGCGAGGGCAGTTCGTCGTGGCGCTTGGCCCCAGCGGATCGGGGAAGACAACGCTGTTGAATATCGTGGGCGGCATCGACCCTCTCACCTCTGGCCGGTGCGTGGTGGATGGCCGTGAGGTCTCCTCGATGGATGAACGAGCGCTGACCGGCTATCGGCGTTCCCAGGTGGGCATCGTGTTCCAGTTTTTCAATCTGGTCCCCACGCTGACCGCCCGAGAGAACGTGGAGATGGTGGCGCAACTGGTGGGCAGGCAGGACAGCGTGGACTCGGCCCTGCGAACGGTGGGGCTTGAGGAACGCGGACGCCACTTTCCCGCTCAGCTTTCCGGTGGCGAACAGCAGAGGGTCGCCATTGCCAGAGCGCTGGTGAAGGACCCGCCTCTGCTATTGTGCGACGAGCCAACAGGTGAACTGGACTTCGAGACCGGAAAGCTGATTCTGGCCGCCATGAAGCGAATCAACGAGGTCGAGGGCAAGACCATCATTCTGGTGACTCATAACGCCGCCATCGGCCAGATTGCTGACCGGGTGATACGGCTCCGAAGTGGCGAGATCAGGGAGGACCGCCTCGTCGAATCCCCCATATCTCCAGATGACCTGGAGTGGTAGGCGATGAGCATTCTTCAGCGCAAAATCCTTCGGGATATGTGGCGGTCGCGGTTGCTGTTCGGCGCCATCATCATCCTGCTGGCGACCGGCATTACCATGTTCGTCGCGCTGTACTCCGCCTTTCAGGACCTCACCGAGTCGGAGGAATCCACCTACGAGACACTTAAGTTTGCCGACGTGTTTTACAAGCTGACCCCATCGGCAAGCCTGCCGGTGGGACTGGCAACTCAGGTGGAGGGCGTGGAGTCAGCCGAGGGCCGCATTGTTCAGGATGTCCCAATGCGGCGGCCTGACTCGCCGGGAAGCAATGTGCTTGCCAGAGTCATCAGCCTGCCCGATGATGGCCGGCCGTCGGTCAACGACATTGCCATCAGGCGCGGCGACTACCTGGATGACTTCTTCATCGAAGCGGTCATCATAGACGACAAGTTCGCGGAACACTATGGGTTGGGGCCGGGCGATTCGGTGTCGCTGGTCGTTCTGGGGCGAGAGACCGTCCTGGAAATCGCAGGGACGTTCACCAGTCCAGAGTATAT
>JASLRP010000473.1 GCA_030743915.1 SAR202 cluster bacterium
AGAGTGGATATATCTTCGAGGGGATTGCCGTTGACCACCAGAATGTCCGCAAGCTTGCCGGCTTCCAGGGTGCCGATGTCGTTGGACATATGGACGGCCTCGGATGCGGTCTTGGTCGAGGCGACGATGGACTGCATGGGAGTCATCCCATTTTCCACCATGAGTCGAAGTTCTTCGACGTTGGTCCCGTGAGGCCCCACGGCGGTGTCAGTGCCCATAGCAATGCGAACGCCTGATTCCAGTGCCATGCGGAAGCTGGCCATGTGGTCTGCCTGGACTTCTTTCGACTTTCGGAGAGATTGAGGCAGGATGCTTCCTGGCTGCTGCTCTGCCCTGCGGATGACCCACACCGGGGCGACCAGCGTCGGGACCAGGAAGGTTCCGCGTTCCTTCATCTCGGCGATGACGCTTTCGTCCAGGTAGATGCCGTGTTCAATGGATTCGACGCCCGTGACGACAGCGTTTCGGATGCCCTCAGTGGACTGGGCGTGGGCCATGCAGGTCTTGCCCTGGGCGCGGGCTTCATAGACCATGACGGCGATCTCCTCGCGGGTGAACTGGGTCGCTCCCGGCTCGTCGCTGGGAGACAGGACGCCGCCAGAAGAGTGCAGTTTGATGAAGTCTGCCCCTGCTCTCAGGACGGTGCGCACGACCTTTCGGACCTCTTCGGGGCCGTCGGCCAGTGTTTCAGGCCACTCCGGCAAGGGCACGGATGTCCCGGTGAGGGATAGTTTTACCCCGCTGGGGAGCAGGGAGTCGCCGTGTCCGCCGGTCTGGGACAACGCGCCCACCGAGATTCGCATTCTCGGAGAGGCGACCAGTCCCTGTTCCGCCGCCATCTTGAACCCCATCGGCGTTCCGCCTGCGTCCCGCACCGTGGTCACGCCGGCGTCCAGAGTCGCTCTGGCGTTCTGTGTAGCCTGGATGATCTGGAGACTCAGAGGAGTGAGCGCGCGTTCCTGCATCGGCTTGATCTCGGACATCATGTGGACGTGGCAGTCGATCAGTCCAGGCATGATGGTGTGTCCGGAGGCATCAATCACCTCAGCGCCTCTGGGCTTGGAATCCAGTGGTCCCACGGATTCGATACGACCGTCGTCGTTGATGACCACACTGGCGTTGGGAACAGGCTCGCTCCCCGTGCCGTCGATGAGCAGTCCTCCGGTTATAACCTTCATGAGCGGAACTCCATCCTAGCAATTTGATTGAAGGGAGGTAGAGTCATTTCACAGGACGCCACGGACTGGTGTGAGGCTCTGATTGTAGGGATCGACGCCCAGGAACATCCCTTCCAGCGTGTACGCCCCCAGCAATGCGCCTCCGCCTTCTTCGCCAAAGATAACCCAGGTGATGGTCTCCTCGCCTTCCACCCTCACTATCGCAGGGGCCATGTCGAGTTCAACCTGGTTGCCGTTCGCATACTCAAAGATTTTCCTCTGAGTGGGCGTGATCCCAAGCCTTCTCAAAACAGAGGCAGGTATTACGGTAGGGGTTGCTCCGGTGTCAGGCATAGCTTCCAACTCCTCGCAAGTTCCGCCCTGGAGGTTGCCCACCTCAATAATTACGCTGAACGTGCCCATGTGTCCTTCCTCCATATGGCACAGTATTGCACGTAATCCGCCATCCATCAATCGGACGTGATTAGGCAGGCGCTTCCACAGCGCTTATTGGTATCGTCTGGAGCACGACGTATCTTTAGCCGGTTCCATTTTGGTGTAGAATTGCTTCCGTTGCGAATCAGGCGGACCTCGGAAGATGAAGAGGTAGAAGGGGACAGAAAATCGTGACGGGCGTAATCAACTCTCTGAAACCATATCTGATCGTGTTCACGGCCAGCGCATGCGGACTGATTATCGAGATCGTGGCGGGCAGGATTCTTGCTCCGAGCATCGGCGTGTCGCTGTACACCTGGACCAGTATCATCGGCGTCGTGCTGGCAGGAATCAGCCTGGGCAATTTCACGGGCGGGTTGATTGCCGACCGGTTTCCTTACCCCGCGACCCTGGGATTCATTCTGTTGGCCAGCGGGATTGCCAGCATCGCCATTCTGCCCCTTTTGGAACTGACGGATCAGCCGTTCCTCGCTCTGCCGATACTGCCCCGGATTGTCCTGTTGACGACGGCGCTGTTTCTTTTGCCTAGCATCCTTTTGGGAATGGTCACGCCAGTGGTCATCAAGCTGAATCTCACAGACCTGACGCAGACGGGCAATGTCGTGGGCAGGATTTACGCAGTGTCCACGGCTGGCAGTATTCTGGGGACGTTCTTGACCGGGTTCGTGCTGATTCAAACTCTGGGAACCCGGACGGTCATCCTCGGAGTGTCCGTGGCCCTGGTGGTCATGGCGGTTGCCTTTGGAAACTTATGGAGAGCCAGATGGCCGGGCATCGCGATGGGCGCGATGTTCGTAGGCGTGACCCTCCTCGCTGTGCTGATCGGCTCTCTGGACTCTGTGTGCATGCGGGAGAGCAACTACTTCTGCATCAAGGTCCGGGCCCGGGATGTTGATGGCCGCGAGGTCCGGGTGCTGTACCTGGACGCTCTGCTCCACAGTTACTCTGACATTGACGACCCCTACTACCTTCGATATTCCTACGAGAAGGTATTCGCTGACCTGGCGACCTACATCGGGCGCACCGACCCGGACATGGATGTCCTGTTCATCGGAGGAGGCGGGTACACCATGCCGCGATTCCTGGAGGCCGTGTATCCCCGCAGCAATCTGGAAGTGGTGGAGATCGACCCAGAGGTGACGGAGATCGCCACCGATTACCTGGGCCTCAGCAGGCGCACTCGCATCGTGACCTACAACGAGGATGCCCGTACCAAGCTCCAGCAGTTGGAAGTGGGCAAGTACGAGATGGTGATGGGCGACGCTTTCAACGATGTGTCCGTGCCGTATCATCTGACCACCCTGGAGTTCAATGATCAGGTCAAGGGCCTGCTCACAGATGACGGGATTTACGCGGTGAACATCGTGGACAAGATGTATGGAGGGCGGTTCCTTCGGTCATTCGTGCACACGATGCGGGAGACCTTCGACCATGTTTATGTGATACGGGATGACACCCGATGGACATCGGATGACCGTTACACGTTCGTCGTTGCCGCTTCTGACGAACCGATTGCGCAAGCTCGGGTTGAAGAAGCCAACATTCTGGAAGAGCGCTTCACGGTTGTCACAGAATTCATGCCGCAGTCGGCCTTTTTAGAGTGGCAGAATTTCCAGGACAACGCTTTGCTGACCGACGATTTTGTGCCGGTCGATGGCATGCTGGCCCCACTGTATTTGGAGAGCCGCGCCATTCCGAGATAGGGGATTGTATAATGCCAACTGACGACTGCATATTCTGCCAAATAGTGGCAGGCGCTTCGCCCGTCAGCGTCGTGTATCGTGACGATCTCGTCATCGCGTTCATGGACACTCGCCCCGTGAATCCGGGTCATCTGCTGGTCATACCGCTAGTTCACGCCACGTATTTGGCCGACCTGGACGAACAGGTAGGCATGCGAATGTTCGCCGTGGCCCAACGTATATCCCAGGCCGTGCGTGATTCGAGCGTGAGGAGCGAAGGCATTAACCTGCATCTGGCTGATGGGGTGGCCGCCGGTCAGGAGGTCTTTCATGTCCACCTGCACGTCATTCCCAGATTCGATGGTGACCCGGCGATATTCACCGCCAACTGGGGAGCGCCGCCAGGCAGAACTGAGCTGGATGCGGTGGCGCAAGATGTCCGAAAAGGCGTGACGGAAGTTTGATAATTTCAGTGCTCAGCCCTGGAGCGCCCGGCATCGTGAGTTGCTGTGTCCTTGAGGACCGACTGCTCTATTCGGGATTCGCGAAACACACCTTGTTAGGAGGCAATCATGGGAGCCAAAGAAAGCGCCCGACAGCAAATCGAAAATAATCGGGAAGCTCTGATAGCGCTCAGCCACAGAATACATGCCAACCCGGAAATGGGCTTCGAGGAGGTCAAGGCTTCAGCATGGCTCGCCGAGATTCTAAGCGATGGCGGGTTCAGCGTTGAGACCGGCGTGTGCGATCTTCCCACGGCCTTCATCGCCAAGGCGGGCAGCGGTCTCCTGCACATCGGCATCTGCGCTGAGTACGATGCCCTGCCGGGCGTAGGCCATGCCTGCGGCCACAACGTCATCGCTGCGATGGCTGTGGGGGCAGGTCTGGCCGCCTCTGCGATTGCCAACGAAGTGGGTCTGACGGTGAGTGTGATCGGCACGCCGGCTGAAGAGGGGGGCGGGGGCAAGGTCTTCATGTTAGAGCGAGGCGCCTTTGAAGGCATTCATGCCGCCATGATGGTTCACCCGGCGCCCTTCGACGTGGTGGCGCCCAAGATGCTCGCCTCCTCCAGGTTCGAGGTGCGCTACACAGGCAAGGAGGCCCACGCCTCGGCGTTCCCGGAGCAGGGCATCAACGCTGCCGACGCCCTGACAATAGCCCAGACCAGCATCGGGTTGCTGCGCCAGCACATCCTTCCGACTCAGAGGATACACGGGATCGTTACCAAAGGCGGGGACGCTCCCAATATCATTCCAGCTCATACCAGCGCCGAGTACATCCTCCGTGGACAGACTCTCCAGGAGCTGGAGGATTTGCGCCCCAGAGTGGCCCGGTGCTTCGAAGCGGGAGCGCTGGCGACGGGCAGCTCTTTGGAGATCCTTGACGGAGCCAAGCCCTATGCGGAAGTGATTCACGATCAAGATATGGCGGATATTTACAGGCGCAACAGCGAGGCTTTGGGTAGAACCTATCCTGATCTGGGACCCATCTTCGAGCGGGCCACAGCCTCTACTGACATGGGCAACGTCTCGCTGGCGATGCCTACGATACACCC
>JASLRP010000474.1 GCA_030743915.1 SAR202 cluster bacterium
AATCGAACTGAGAATAGTCAACAGGTTGATGGTTAAATCGGTTCAAACCATCGGCGCAATTCTACCACAGCGCGTTCAGACTGGAGGAAACTCCTTTGCTCCGATTTAGTGGACAGGTTATGGCTGTCATCTGTTTTAGGAACTGAGATCTGATCCTGAGGTGACAGTCCTCGTTTGCGCCATGCATCGTACCGGCTGGTGAAGACTCCCAGCAGCCGACACATGGTTGAAACGTTATGGTGGCCCGTTTGTCGCTGGATGAACTCGAACACCATCAACGGAGCGGTCTGTCTCACTGGCGAAGGAGGCCGCGGCTTTATTCAATATCTCTCGCTCCTGGCGCAACATGCGGTTCTCTCTTTTCAGACGACTCAACTCCTCTCTTGGATTACTATTCTCCAAGTATTCAGGTGTCCACCCAAAGGGGTCAACTCCAACCGCAGCGTAGGCGCCAGATCATTGGCGACGGAAGACAGGGTTGAGGCCAAACTTAGTAAAGGAGCGTACGGGTCCCGACACAAGGGGTGCGCCACTAGCTCGAACTGGGCATCCTTGAGCCTGGTGAGGCCATGCCCGTAGGGAGCTTGCCAAAACTTGTTGAGGTTGTTGATGTGCTCGTTTGCAGGTCGAGGAAGTGTTGCCCCGGCTATACCTGGAAGGGATATCAACAGGTGACATGCAAGAGGCATTAGAAGCGCTGTTGGGGGCAGAGGCAAAAGGTCTGTCGACAGCGGGGATGTGTCTCCAATCAGGCAGGATTGGAATACATATGGGACAGCGGCAGCACAAGCCAGCGCCTGTTGGAACTCAGAGAAGGCGCGACATACATCGACGACGAACTCTGGTTCGTCACGCCGGACAACAATTACTGTTGATGGTTTTGATCTAGGATTAGAGACACATTCCTAATCCCTAGATAGGGCTCCTAGCCTTTAGCTTCTTTTTGCTACCGCTATTCAGTTAGAGGAAGCTGTTTGCAGTGATTACGCCTTTATGCTTGCCGTCCCGACAATCACGACTGTGCCATCTTCCTTTTCCACCCAGACCGCCATGTTGGACCTTGTTTCACCGTTCTCAGTGGTTTCATCAGTGACGACTGCTTTGGGAATGATGGTGTCCTCGGGCCACGTGATATTGGTGAATTTAATATCCATCTTCCCGCTTTCGTACCAGGCTTTGCCAAACTGCCTGTCCATGAGATCGCCAACATAGGACATGGTCATCCGGCCGCCCACTACCACTTCCTGGAAACCAAGTTCTTCAGCAGCTTCTTTGTTCGTGTGGTAATTGGCATTTCCGTGGAAGAATGTGCCGCACATCTCCAGTGAGATGGTGTGGGGATCACCTTCAACAAGCTCGCCGTCCGGTACATTGAATTTCCTCACCCCGCCCTTTGCTTTCGGGTCTCGGAGGGATACCGTGCCTGTGGTCTGGTCTTTCATAAAACTCTGGTGGTGGCGCCCCTGGGAAATGAGGTCGCCATCGGGAGACCACAACGATATGTGTAACAGGACGACATCCCGGTTGCGGTGCTCGTAAATGTCCAATACGCTGGACGTGACGTTGTATTTTTGATCAGGCAGGATGGGACTGTTCATTTCCCACTCCTGGCGCATCCAGAGATTGCCGAAGTTGTTGGGCATTCTCGCTTCTTCGATGCCGTATATTTCAGTCAATGTCATCGTCGGAGCGACCTTCTGGTCATATACCGAACCTGCGGAGTAGTAGGAATGGTCAACCCCCAGGCCGTTGAAATAGTTTTCCATAATGGCATCGGTTGTCAAAAATTCCTTGGACCCCAGGTCTTTTCCAACATATGCGTATTTTTCGTCGTGCGGTTGATCGGCCATATTGCCCTCCGTGCCACTGTCGTGCGAATGAGTAACTGTTTCTAAGATTACGCCAACTCAGCCGCGTTGACAATCACATCGAAAATTGGCTCTCAAAATGTCTTTTCGCCATCCTACTATCGGCGCATCCCGAATGATTTCGTAATAAGAAATCGAAACCTTCATCTGTGGGTGTGCCATAACGTATTTAGGCGTCCAACACTCTGGGCATGAGCGTCATGATCACGGTTGACACAGCATCTGAAATTCCTGATTCAGTCGATTTGGAAGGGCCGGATTCCAATACCTGACAATCTCTACTCTGGTTCCCAAATACCCCTTCCTTGCCTCTATGATTATGCTAATATTTTACTAAGGCAGGCAGGAGCGCTTGCCCTTGATCGGTCGATCTTGCCCGATCAGGACCGTCGCCGGCCAGTCTGACAATTATGGAGGCTGGAGCACGAATCTTAATAACGACGACCCCGGAACGATCCGTCATTTCGACCCGCTGGATGTGGTGCGATGCGCCCTCGTGGGCGAAAACAGCATGCGCAATCACGCCTTCACTCTGAGCGGATTGTCTCACAGCCGGTCATTTGGGGTCTCGCTCCTGGACTTGTCCCGAAAGCGCCTCTCCCCCAGAGCAAAAGACGCCGTGTGGGTGTGGTGCGAGGGCCAACACGTCCTGGGCATCGCTTCGGTAAGGCCTCGCGTGGGAAAACAAAGCTGGGAAGTCTCCAACCTGTACCTCGATTCGCCCGCCAAATTGCCGGTTGCTGACCTGCTGGAGCATTTGTCCGTTTCCGCAGCCTCTCAGGGCGCAGAGCGAGTCTTTCTTCGGCTGCAACAAGACGATGAAGTGATCTCCGCCGCGAGACTCAGCGGGTTCTTTCCCATGATGCAAGAGACGCTGTTTCGTGGGTCACCTCTATCCGAGGACAGCGGCCAGGGATCGCTCTTCGACGCCGAAATGCGCCTTCGCAAAAAGGAGAAACCCGACGATTACGGGCTGTTCCGCCTGCACAACATCGCCACGCCCTCCGAGGTTCGAACACTGTCCGGAATGACATTCGATCAGTGGGCGGCCTCCCATGAGCAGAGTCCCGGACGTTACGACGAGCGAGTGTTCGAAGGGGATGGCGCAATCCGAGGATGGCTTGGAACGGCGCGCCGTTCATCCGTCGGCAATATCGCAACTATGCTTCATCCAGACGCCGAGGCCGTGACCGAAGACATCGTAATTGCAGGCCTACGAAGGCTTTCCAATACGAAGTCAGTGTTCTGCCTCGTGCCAGAATATCAGTATGGCATGAGCCGCACGCTGCAGGAGCAGGGCTTCCAGCCAGAAGGCGCATTCATCACCCTCGTGAAATCCACCGCCAAAACCGTCCGCGAATCCAAACTGGCCCGCTCCGCGCTGGCGTCCTCGGAGCCGATGTGATACAAAATTTCCAAGTCTCGAACCGGTCGCGGAAATCTCACTGACTGACGCTAAATCACATCAATCCATATGTTTCACTGGTGCAGCATGAACCATGCTGGTAAGCTATACGGCAAGCGATTCACAATCATCCTGGAGGCGAATTAGGGTACTTGCAAGACAGAATGGAATCAGAGCTTGACGTCCTGATAGCCAAGCTCCCTCCCCATGTTCAGGAACCTCTCAGACAACGGGAAGATATCGACCAGTTGCTGGAGATCGTGCTGGACCTGGGCCGCTATCCAGAGGCCCGTTTTCTGGACGAAAACGTCTATCTGGACGAGCAGGAAGTCACTCAGGACGAAATTCAATACACAATCGACCGCATCGGCCAGTTCGGAGAAGATAACCGGGCTGGCATTGAGCGCACTTTGCATCGGATATCCGCAATCCGCAACCGGGCCGGACAGGTCATCGGCCTGACCCTGCGTGTTGGTCGGGCCGTCTATGGGACCATTCGGGTCATCGAAGACCTGATTCTCACTGGCAAGAGCGTTCTGCTGCTCGGCAAACCCGGCGTTGGCAAGACGACCATGCTCCGCGAAGTGGCCCGCGTTCTGGCGGACAGCGCCAATCGACGGGTTATCGTCGTGGACACATCCAATGAAATCGCGGGCGACGGCGACATACCCCATCCCGCCATTGGCAGAAGCCGTCGGATGCAGGTCTCCTCTCCCCTCGCCCAACACGGCGTGATGATCGAGGCAGTGGAAAATCACATGCCCGAGGTCATCATCATCGACGAGATAGGCACCGAACTGGACGCTAACGCCGCCCGCACCATCGCAGAGCGCGGAGTACAGTTGGTCGCCACGGCCCACGGCAACACGCTGGACAACCTGATAATGAACCCGACCCTCTCGGACCTGATTGGAGGCGTCCAGTCGGTCACGCTGGGCGACATCGAGGCCAGACGGCGACGCACTCAGAAGACGGTGTTGGAGCGCAAAGCTCCCCCAACCTTCGACGTGCTTGTCGAGATTCAAAGCTGGAACCGGGTCGTCGTTCACGCTGACGTATCCGACACAGTGGACCGAATGCTGAGGGGCATCAACGTGTCCCCCGAGCTTCGCACCCTGGAGGAAAGCGGCGCGGTCAGCAAGTCCCGCTCCGTCGTCAAGGGCGCTCAGACCAACGGTCACGCCTCGCAGCGCTCCACCCTGCCGCTCGGCGTAGATGAACCGCCAGCCGAACACGCTGAAGAACTTGAAGCTGAGCCTGTGGAAGTCACCCACATCATGCCCTACGGAGTCAACAAGGGAAAACTCCAGCAGGTGGTGAGAATCACCCGGGCGCCCGTGGAATTGGTGGACAACATAAACAAGGCCGATCTGCTGCTGACCACAAAGAACTACTACCGGCGCAAGACCCACGCCCTCCAGGTGGCCGAGCAGAAGGGCAAACCGGTGTATGTGCTGCGACGCAACACATCGCCGCAGATCGAGCAGTTCATCCAGGCCGTCACTCGTCGTAGTGGCAGTTCCAGGCGCACGCCGGTCATGGACGTGGCCGTGAGCGAAGCCGAAGACGCGGCGTCTCGAATTCAGAGCGGCGAGCATGAGGTTGAACTCAACCCTCAGGGGGCCTATGTTCGGCACCTCCAGCACGAAATCGCCGAAAAGCATGGCCTGTCATCCTCCAGCACCGGCAAAGAGCCAACCCGCCACGTAGTCTTCTACCACCGATAGTTATTCGTATATTTGACCTTCAGTCGGCTTGCACAAGAATCCCACTTGTCGGAATATGCTATTTCAAACGCTGGAATTTCATCGGTAATTTTGAGAATTGACATGTCGCAATATCAGTCATGGACAGTTTGCGGTTGAACCTACGCCGAAATTGACCCAGCGAGAAATCTACCTGATCTGATAAGCAAGTTATCAATATGGCATCGAGGTATTTAGATTGTCTCTATTTGTTTCGTTCGAGGGTGGCGAGGGTTCTGGGAAAACTACCCAGACAGATTTACTTCGCCAACAATTGGAGCGTGTGAATGTCCAATATTTGTTCATACACGAGCCAGGCCACACCAATCTTGGCGAGCATATCCGAACACTATTGAAAGGCAACCGCTTCGGAAAAGAGACGATCTCCAAAGGCGCAGAACTGTTCTTGTTCGTCGCAGCACGTGCCGAACTCGTCTCGAAGGTGTTGAAACCATCGCTCAAAAACAAGGGAGCAATAATTATTGCTGACCGCTTCGCCGACTCAACCATTGCCTATCAAGGGTATGGCCGCAAACTACCGCTAGACCTAGTGGGATCAATGAATGCACTGGCAACTGATGACATTACACCCGATATGACATTTCTTCTTGACTGTCCGCCAGAAGTGGGCCTTCGGCGGCTGGGTGTGACGCAAATCGAACTTGGGGTCCAAGAGTCCGAGCATGTTGGTCGACTGGACGAAGAAGATTCGCGGAAATTTGAAGAACTGCCATTGGCGTTCCACGAACGGGTTAGGCAGGGCTATCATGAGTTAGCCCAACAAGAGCCTGGGAGATGGTGCATTGTCGATGCCACCAAATCTGAAGATGACATACACCGCAAAATATGGAAGAGATTTCGAAATCTGCTCGAAACGAACGGTGTTGACCTAGCTGGCAATCTCACTGCTGATGATCTTTTGAGACCCTTGGACACTCCTAACTGACTGATTTTGAACATCGCTCTCCATTACAGGACGTTGATTGATGAAGCAAAGACGATCGCAAGAGTTCGGAGAGCCTGGGACAATCACGCCGCTGGAAATATTGCCTGTTCCCTGACCGAATTGGACTCCTCTGCCTCAAGTGGGGTGCGTGAACGCTGAAGACAAGTTATTGCTGACCTAGTCCGACCTGACAATCGCACTGCTGCGATTCTCGCCCAGAGGAACACTCCCGGAACATAGCGCAGGCTACCCACGGATGTTGTGTGCCTGGAAGGCGGAGGTTACTCGAACGTTGACTCCGAGGAGGGAGAACCATCTCCTGACTACCAGACACGGTGGCCTACCAACGGAAATCACCGACTGTGGACCGAAGACGAGAGCCTGGCCGCGTTGACGATCGAACCTTGCGTGCCAGGCGTTTGATTCCAGCCTGGCTGTCTCAGACTTTCAGTCTTCGTCGTGCCTATCCGTTGGATTGTGAAATCTGAACGTAACGCTCTATCGTCAATACCACCAGCTCTGGTCGCGCGCCACTCAATCAAGTTTGGTTGCGAAGTCAAAGGCTATTTGCACGCTTTATGACTGGTAAATCGCTGGAAACCATCGTCTTGACAGTGAAGACCCTCGCTTTTAGACTTTGGCCAACGCGCGCTAATACCCATGAGTCATGGAGGTCGTAAATTGGATTCCAAAGTTTACTATATGGACGCTCACTCTGATTCGACGGAGACTGCTCTGGCTGCCAAGATGCTGACAGTGTTCGAAACCTCAGAACTGGAGGACCTGATCAAGCCAAACGATGTGGTGGCAATCAAGGTTCACTGCGGGGAGTGGAATAACTCCGCGTACCTGCGACCTGTGTACGCACGGACCCTGGCCGACCGCATCAAAGAACTGGGCGGACGCCCATTTGTGTGCGACACTACGACACTGCCATACTCGCCTTGGGCATCGAGAGCCACCGAACTCGATCTGCTTCTCACCGCAGAGCGAAACGGCTACACCTCTGCCGTCCTGGGCTGCCCATTCATCTGCGCCGACGGCTATATCGGCACCGGCGATCACCGGGTGGACATCCCTGAGGGGTACATTTTGAAAGAGGCGTATGTCGCTCAGGCCATCGCCGCTGCGGACGCTATGATCACCCTGACCCACTTCAAGGGCCACGGCGTCGGCGTCATCGGGGGAGCGATTAAGAATCTGGGTATCGGAGCGCAGTCCAAGCGTGGGAAGTTCAACGTTCATATGGGCGGGCACCCCAAGTACGGGTTCCCCGCAGCCGCGACATTCTATCCTGAGCGGTTCAAAGGCAAGGCCAACACACCTGGCTGGGAGATTTTTGAGGACTGCTGTCCCTTCAATCTCTGGAAGGTGTACGACGACCGTATAGAGTGGGACCGCGACAAGTGCACCGGATGCTCAGGGTGCCCTGGGATAATGGCCGGAGCTGGACTCATCGACATCGGTCAGGCCAACTTCGACGCGGTGGATGCTGCCATCGCCGACGCCTGCCTGGCGACCATGAAGGCAGTCGGTCCTGAGAAGGTCGGGTTCATCAACATGGCCATCGACATTTCGCCCAAGTGCGACTGCGTAAACCACGCCGGTGTGCCCATCGTTCCGCATCTGGGCGTGTTCGCCAGCAAGGACCCTGTGGCCATCGACATGGCTTGTGTGGACGCCGCCCGCAACTCTCCCGGCATTCCCGGCTCTATGGCCGAAGATATGGACGCGCATCACGTTGGCGATGCGAAGTTCGAAGGCTCAGCGGCGATGTTCCACGGCCAGAGCGAGGTCGCGACCATCAACACGGGCCACGTCATCGGTCTGGGTAATCGCAATTATGAACTCGTTGACGTTAAACCCGGCGAACCAGAGCGGTTCCGCTTCCCGCCCGACAGTCGGCCCAGCCGCATAAGGTTCCAGGAAAAGTTTGCCATGATTCCGCCGTTCCCCTATGAACGCCACGATGGTCGAGGATTCCTGCGTGAAGAGGAAGTCGATCTGGAGTTCATCAAGAAACACTATGAAGGCTCGACCAACGGCCATGAGGAGGCTGAAAACCTGAGCGAGGCAGTCATGCCAGGCGATGACGACTGATTGTCTGGCAGCAGCAGTGGGACCCAGGTAATCGGTCCCGAGTGCAGCGGCGATCGCTAAAACTTGAAGGCAGCCATACCCCGATGGGTATTCGTTGGGGTTGGTTGCCTTCGTGCTTGGTCAGCATGTCAGAAAACGGCGCGTGATGAGCGAATACATCTATTTTTCGCTATCATCAGTTCGTGGGACCGTTGGGTTCCGACGGTCGCCCATGATGAACCCCAGAGCGCCAAACACAGTTGCGCCGCCAGCCATCCCGAAGGTGATCGCGATTCCCACCACGCCGGCGAGAGGGCCGATTATGAACGAGCCACCAGAACCTCCGATGTCCCACGCCGACTGAAGCGTCGCCAGAGCCGAACTTCGCTCACGGGTCGGCACTCGGTTTATCGTCAGCGATTGCATCGCGGGCTGTATGAAGCCAAATCCTATTCCGGCCAAAAGCGCCGCGCTCAAGAACATCAACCGGTTCTGAGCGCCCCAGAGCAGGAACATGCCCGCGCCTGCGAGAAGCAATCCCGGCACTATCACTCTGGCATTGCCGAAACGGTCTGCCATCGTGCCTGAGAACATCATTACGAATATTTGCGTGAAGGCGTACACCGAGAAGTAAAGGCCTGGATTTCCCAATTCTCTGTCCTCTGCCAAAAGAGGCAGGAAGGAATTGACCGGCGCAGTGGACACGGTGAAGCTCAGAAACACGAAGGTGGGAAACAGCGCGCCCCTGCTGATCAACGGGATTTTTGCATTCGAGCTGGCGGCGATCACAGGAATGTCTGTCCGAGCCGCCGAGATTCCGAGGGTGAGTATCGCTCCGAAAACCGAAAATAACCCCGCGTAGGCGAATGTCACGTTGAATCCGAATTCGGAGTACAGCCAGAACGCAAGGACCGGAGAGTAGAGGCTCGCAATTCCAATAGCAAGCCCCATGTGGGCCATCGCCTCTGCCCGTCGGCGGTCCGGCGCAAGATTGGCGACGATAGTAGCGGTCGCCACTGGACCAATGCCCAACCCGATACCCTGCAACATGCGCGCTGGAATTATGAGCCACACGTTCACCGCGACGATGTGCAAAAAAGTCCCGATTGCGAAAATCGCAAGTCCTGCGAACGCGATCTTCTTTGCCCCCAGAGTGTACACCCATCTGCCGCCATAGGGCCTGAGCAGCAGTCCGGATACTCCAAACGAGCCGACGACAATTCCGATGTGCCAGGTCTCCCCGCCCTGGTGGATGACGTAAAGCGGAACAATAGTGAAAAGCGCCGAGTAACTGGCAAATAGAAAATGGCCCACCAGGAGATTGAGAACATAGTCCAGAGACCACAGCTTGTCCTGCTGCCGACTCACTGACGGGTTTCGCATCCAATATCCTGTGGGGTCATGCGTTGTCTCGGTGAACTATGTAGCTGGGGGCGTCCGGCAACGCAGGCAGAACGTCGTATAAAAACGTCGGTTTGATATCCAACTCCCTCAGTGAGTCTAATGACTGCCAACGGTGCCAGAGCTTCATGCCCCGCTCGTCTTCAGTCTGGGCCACACTTTCCGTGTTGTATAAATCGGAGTCCGTTGGCAGGTTCATCAGGAAATACAAACCCATCTCGCGGTTCGGCTCAGTGCGATACACGAAGAAATTCTCCAACGTCCACAGCAGTCTTTCGATCTCGACCTCCAGATGTAGCTCCTCTCGCATCTCTCTCCTGAGGGCATCCTCGGCGGATTCCGCCATCTCAACACGTCCACCTGGAAGCACCCAGAACGGGTCAAGCTCCGATTGCTGCATCAGCACGCGGCCTTGATTCAAGGCGACTCCGGCTGCCCGGAAGCCGAAGCGCGCTCCATTCCTCTTGAAGGTAATGTCTTTATCAAGATGTTCCATCTGAGCCGCCCCTCACGGAGTTTCTGTCGCCGCCAACCGTATTTGACAGCGCGTTCAATTCTATCCGCTGTTGGACTTGTGTCAAGAGCGTTCCCGAAAAGTTGAACGGAACACCATACCAGTCGGAACCATCTGTGTAATCCAGGAATCAAAGAACCACTGTACAACTTGACCGATTGGCGACGCAGGTGTAACCTTTCTAGATGTAACCCTGCAATATATTTCCGTATTTTTAATTCAGGCGAGAGCAGACTTGGACCAACGCACACTAACGCCTCCGACAACCGCCACCTCCGCGCCAGAAAAGAAACCCCCACGATACTCCCCTTCCCGATATGCCATGTTCGAGTCGCTCCAGTACCGCGACTTCAGATGGATTTGGGCCGGGTCGTTCATATCGTTCCTGGCGATGAACATGCAAATGATAACCCGTGGATGGCTGGTAGTGGAACTGCGAGATGCATCGCCCTTTGCGCTGGCGCTTGTCATGGTGACCTTCGCTGTCCCGTCCACTATCTCATCCCTTATTGGCGGCGCGCTGGCGGACCGAATTTCCAAAAAGTACCTGGTTATCACCAGCCAGACCGGCAATTTCCTGATGACGCTGCTGCTGGGTTTGTTGACTATCTCAGGATATATTGAGTTCTGGCACGTGATGGCGGTCGGCGTTGTAAATGGCACGATGATGGGCATCAACATGCCCAGTCGCGCGGCGATGGTCTCGGAAGTCGTTCCTGAACACAGCCTGATGAACGCTATATCTCTGAACAACTCGGGGATGAATCTAACTCGAATCATCGGCCCGGCTCTGGCGGGGTTCCTCATACTCTACATGGGCATTGGCGGCGTTTTCCTGCTTGTGGCGGGAATTTACGTGCTGGCCGCCGCCTCCATCTTGGTGGTAAACACAAAGGCGATATCGTCCAACGCTCCCCGCAAAGGCGTCGCTGGAGACATCAAAGAAGGGTTCGCCTACGCCATAGCCAACCCCAAGCTTTTGGGGCTCGTGATCATAGTCCTGATTGCAACGCTGTTCGGATTCTCATACTGGTCACTGCTTCCAGCGTGGGCCGTGGAAGCGCTGAACGTCAAGTCCGACGGTCTCGGTATCTTGATGACCATCATGGGGGTCGGCGCGCTGGTCGGCACTCTGGGCCTCGCGGGAGTGTCCAAAACCAAGCACAAAGGCGTGATTCTGCTGGGGTCCGCATTCGTATGGGGAATCTCGCTGGCCCTGTTCGCCTACGTGACCAACTACACGATAGCGATTCCGTTCCTGCTCACCATGGGCGCGGTAAGCTCCATTTTCATGTCTATGAACATGACGCTGATGCAGACCATGGCCGCGCCGGAGATGCGGGGCCGGATGATGAGCCTGGGAATGATGACCTTCGGCCTCATGCCGATCAGCTCACTACCCCTGGGGGCATTGGCTGAGTATCGAAACTCCACCGCTGACGCGCTGTTCGTTAGCGGGTTGCTTCTCACTCTGGGCACCGTGATTTTCTTGTTCGTTTATCCTGCGTTCCGCAAAATCGAGTAGGCTTCGTTCACGGGCGACTTGAATTTGCTTGACCAGCTTGAGATTACGATGTTAGCCTCAACCACGGTTAGCGAGCGTCCTCGCTCGTCCGACCAATCTCAAGCAGGGGAGTAACCCGCCGTGTCCGATAATCCGATAAAAGGCAAAACCCAGACCGTCCTCGGCCCCATCGACCCCGAAAACCTGGGGCCTACCATGACCCACGAGCATCTGCTCATCGACTTTCGCGTGATGTTCAACCCGCCTGCCGACGCCACCGTCCAGCATCGATCGATGGAGAAGATCACTCTGGAGAACGTCGGTTGGGTGCGCTACAACCACTACTCGAACCTGGACAACCTGTTGGTGTTGGAGGAGGATGTAGCCACCGATGAGGCGCGGCTCTTCAAGCGCATCGGGGGCGGGACCATCGTGGACGCCACGACCTTCGGAATCGGTCGGGACCCGCTGGCCCTGACTCGGATTGCCCGCGACGTGGGAATTAACATTGTCATGGGCGCGGGTTTCTACGTGGACGCGGTTCATCCCGACGACATGGACTCTCGAAGCGTTGACCATCTGTCGCGCCAGATCATCGGCGAGCTTCAGGACGGCGTGGGCGACACAGGCGTCAAGGCTGGCATCATTGGCGAAGTCGGCTGCACATGGCCGTTGACCGACAACGAACGCAAGGTCCTTCACGCCTCCGCCATCGCCCAGCAAGAGACCGGAGCGGCCATCCTCATCCATCCGGGCCGCGACGAGAATGCCCCTGCCGAGATCATTGAGGTCCTCGCCGAGGCGGGAGCCGACGTTAGCCGTGTAATCATGGGACACCTGGACAGGACCGTCACCCAATTTGAAACGCTTCAGCGGCTTGCATCCACAGGCTGTTACCTGGAGTGGGACTTGTTCGGAAACGAGTCATCCTACTACCCGCTGTCAGACTTCGACATGCCCAGTGACGCCCAGCGCATGGATGTCATCAGAAGGATGGTCAACGAGGAGAATTACGGCCAGCGCATCGTCGTCGCTCACGACATCTGCACCAAGCACCGCCTGACAAAGTACGGCGGCCACGGCTACGGCCACATCCTGGAAAACGTGGTCCCCCGAATGAGGCGAAAGGGCTTCACATCGGAACAAGTGGACGACATCACGGTGAACAACCCGGCCCGGATTCTGACCTTCACGTAACTCCTGGTGCCGGTGGATCGCTGAATCGTTCAGGCGATGATTTCCTGGTGACGCTTACGACACCCAGGGCAAGAGTGTCACGCCGTATTGGCACGTGTAGGCGATCATTAGGCCCTTGATGATCTTTCCGCTCAGCACGATCAGCATGAACCGGAGGAAGGGGTAGCGCACAGACCCTGCGGCAATTCCCACCACATCGACTATGGGATTGGGGATGGCAGACACTAGAAACAGCACCAGGGCTC